>NZ_JAGKSE010000029.1:0-30084 GCF_017939685.1 Acidovorax sp. JG5 | reverse complement strand
AATTGCTCATTCGGGGTAGATGGGGTGGCCGGACGGATACCGTTGTCGGGCGTCCAGCCAAAAGCGCGCAGCTTGTTCAGCGCATCCAGCGAGCGGGCCGCCGTGTCGGCGCCACTGACCAGGCCCTTGGCCGCCAAGCCATCGCAGCGGGCCGTGGCCCGCGCCGTCATACCCACCAGCTGGATGTAGTTAAAGATGGATGTTTCCGTCATGGCCGCATCGGCCGCCAGCGCAGCGCAGGGCTGGTAGATGTTGCCGAAGGTCGTGTAATCGGCCAGCGTCTTGCCATAGCCGCTAACGGCCGCACCGCCAAACTGGATGCCATAGCCGCTGGCGGTGGGCATTTCGGTCACGGGCTCGGAGGCCACCACGCCGTCGATCAACCCACCGCTGTCTTTTTCAGCCGCGCCCAGCGAAGCCGCACCGCCGTTGGATGCCGAGCCGGCAATCACGATGGTGTTCTCTGACGTGAACGGCACGGGGTTGGCAGCCGTGCCATAGCGGTCGTTGAGCACATACAGCGCATAGCGGCCAGCCGCCAGCGTGTCGTTGCCCCAGTCTTTTTCCGGGTTTTGCTGCGAGTGCACCTGCTTGAGGGCCAGGCGGTTCGGGAACAGGGCGTTGTAGGTGGCCCGAGCCGTCGTCCAGCGCCGCCACATATTCGCGGCCGGGAATCAGCCCCTCGCTGGTCGTCACGGCGCCCTCAGCAGTCACGTTGGGGCCATACAAGCTGCCGTAGCCACCATTGGCCGAGTAATCCAGAATGCCCCTGTAGTTGGAATACAGCGCATTGCGGCGCAGCTCTGCCGCTGTGGGGTTGGCCGGGTCCGCATAGGCCGGTGCGGCACCGCCCAGCCCGGTCTTGCCGATACCCCCGGTCAACAAGTCCTGCGTGGCCGCACTGTCTCCTTTGCCCACTGTGGTGGCGGGATAGACGGTGGCACTCACCGGCGTGATGCCGGTGGGAAGATCGTTGGTCGGATCGTCCGATCCGCCACACGCGACCAGCACAGCCCCGGCCAATGCGGTCATGGCCACCTTGAGGGCGCGCTTGTCATGCAAGTTTGCTTTCATGTTGTCTCCTTTTTTACTGACACAAAAATGCGCACTCAGCCTTGGGTGCGCAGCGATCGCAGACGTCCAACAACGCCAGCGGGAAAGTAATAGACCGACAAAACAAACAACACGCCCAGCCACAGCAACCAGCGGTCAGGCGAAAGCAGCGCGGACAGCCAGGGCAGGCCTGCCGTGGCCTCGTGGCCCAGGCGCAGCAGGTCCTGCAGGTAGCTTTGCGCCACCACGAAAAGCACGGCCCCGATGACCGAACCGTAGATGGTGCCCATGCCACCAATCACCACGATGAGCAGGCAGTCCATCATGATTTCGAAGCTGAGCGAGGTATCTGGCCCGTTGTAGCGCAGCCAGAGCGCCAGCATCGCACCCGCCAGCGTGGCAAACAGCGCTGACAGCACGCTTGATGTGGTGCGGTACACCACCACGCGGTAGCCAATGGCCTCGGCGCGGAACTCGTTCTCGCGGATGGCCTGCAGCACGCGGCCAAACGGCGAGTTCACGATGCGCAGCAGCGCCAGCACCAGCACCACGGCAGTGACAAACAGCAGGTAGTAGCAGATCAATCGCCCATCGATGGCCACGCCCAGGAAGGGCTCGTCAAACGGCTCGAAGCTGGGCGACAGGACCTCGGGCACCTTGAACGTCAGCCCATCTTCACCGCCCGTGATGTCCGACAGCTGCGAGGCCAGCGTCTGGAACGCCGCCGCCACCGCCAGCGTGATCATGGCAAAGAAGATGGCGCGCACGCGCAGCGAGAACAGCCCCACGGCCAGCGACAGCAGCAGCGAAAGCACCAGCGCCCCACCCAGCCCCACCAGCAGCGCAAACCATGTGGGCCCCATGCGCGTGGTGGCCACTGCGATGCCGTAGGCGCCGATGCCAAAGAACATGGTGTGCGCAAAGCTCACGATGCCGGTGTAGCCCAGCAGCAGGTCAAAGCTGGCGACCAGCACCACAAAGATCAGCACCTTGGCCGCCACCGACAGCGCCTTGACGCCCGGAAACAGAAAAGGCGCGAACGCCAGGCCGAGGAAGATGGCCACCAGGATCACCGCCAGCACCTTGCTGCGCGGGTAGTCGCCGGAGAGAAGACGGTTCAGCATGGTCTTGCCTCCTCGGCTTACCGGTTGGCTACCGGATACACACCCTGCGGGCGCCACAACAGGATGAGCACCATCAGCGCGATATTGGAGAACAGCGCCACCTTCGGCACCAGAAAGCCGGTGTAGTTGGCCATCAGCCCCACCAGCAGCGCGCCGATGAGCGCCCCGCCCGTGCTGCCCAGGCCGCCGATGATGATCACGATGAAGATCAGCACATTGACCTGCGCGCCCATCTGCGGCACCACGCTTTGCTGGTACAGGCCCCACATCACACCGCCCAGCCCCGCCAGGGCCGAGCCCACCACGAACACGCCCACAAACAGGCGGCGGATGCGGTAGCCCAGGCTCTCGACCATCTCGCGGTCTTGCACGCCAGCGCGGATCAGAAGGCCGACCTTGGTGCGCGACATCATGAAGGCCAGCACGCCAAACACCACCAGGCCCACGGCCACCGCCACCAGGCGGTATTTTTCAATGGCGGCATCGCCAATCAGCAGTGCGCCGCGCATGCCACCGGGCAGCGGCAGCGGGATTTGCGCAGGGCCCCAGATCACCTTGATGAGTTCTTCACCAATGATCATGCCGCCCATGGTGATGAGAATCTGCTTCAAATGCTGGCCATACACGGGCCGCACGATGAAGCGCTCGAACGCCAGGCCCACGGCGCCCGCCACGGCCATGGCCACCAGCATGGCCGGCAGCACCGCCACCATGTTGC
The DNA here is from genome assembly GCF_017939685.1 of Acidovorax sp. JG5. NCBI lineage: Bacteria > Pseudomonadati > Pseudomonadota > Betaproteobacteria > Burkholderiales > Comamonadaceae > Acidovorax > Acidovorax sp. JG5. The sequence goes on along the minus strand of NZ_JAGKSE010000029.1, from coordinate 27,189 downwards.
GCCACAGCTGGTCAGACCCAGTCCAGTCGCCCATGGCGCCCAGCACGCTGGTGGCCACGAAGGCGCCCAGCGCAATGAACACGCCGTGGCCAAAGTTGAGCACGTCCATCAGGCCGAACACCAGCGTGAGGCCCGAGGCGATGATGAAGATGATCATGCCCATGGCCAGCCCCGCCACCGTGAGCGTGAGCCAGGTACTGGGCGAGCCGATGAAGGGCAGCACCAGCAGCGCGAGAGCGGGCACCAGGGCCAGAGGCTTCCAGTCGAAGTCGCGGGTGGCACTCATGCGGGTCTCCCGGTTATCACCAATTTAGCTACTAAATTAATAGCTGATAGCGCTTTCAGGATAAGCGTTAGAGGCCAAAAAGACATGAAATTCATAGTGCCAAGCCCAGCAGCGAACGCTGCAGCGCCTCGTCCTCGGCCAGCGCAGCCATGCTGCCCGCATGCACCACCTGGCCGTTGTCCATCACGGCCACGGTGTCGCCCAGGCGCTTGGCGAAGTGGATGTTCTGCTCGACCAGCAAAATGCTCACGCCGCTCTTCTTGAGCTGGTCGAACGCCTCGATCATGTTGTGGATGATGGCCGGGGCCAGGCCCTTGCTGGGCTCGTCCACGATGAGCAGGTCACGCGGCTCGATGATGGCGCGCGCCACGGCCACCATCTGCTTTTGTCCGCCGCTGAGCTTGCCTGCGGGGTGGTTCCAGAACTTCTCGACCGCTGGGAACAGCCTGAAGATCCATTCGAGGCGTGCGGTGTCCATCTGCGCCACGTTGCGCGCGTTGCGGGCGGCCAGCAGCATGTTTTCCTTTACCGTGAGGTCGGCAAAGATGCCCATGTTCTCGGGCACGTAGGCGATGTTCATTGCGGCGATCTGCGGCGTGTGCAGCGCCGTGATGTCCTTGCCGGCGAACGTGATCTTGCCCCGCGACGCATGCCACAGGCCCATGATGGTGCGCAGCGTGGTCGTTTTGCCCGCGCCGTTGCGGCCCAGCAGCATGGTGAGCTGGCCACGCGGCACGGCCAGCTCCACGCCATGCAGGACGTGGTAGGCGCCGATGTGCGTGTGCACGCCGCGCAACTCCAATAGTGTGCCGCTCATGGCTGTTCTCCCCTTCCCCCGAACGGGGGAAGGTCGGGATGGGGGAGAGCGTAAGTGCCGCCAGAGGCGTCCTGGGGCGTCAGCCCCAGGTACGCCTCCTGCACCACGGGCGATGCAATCACCTCGGCCGGTGCGCCATCGGCCACCAGCGTGCCGTTGGTCAGCACGATGATGCGGTCGGCCAGCTCGCGCACCACGTCCATCTTGTGTTCGACCAGCAGGATGATCTTGGTCTTGTCCTTTTTGAGTTCGCGGATCAGGTTCAGGATCACGGGCGCTTCGTCGTGGTCCATGCCGGCGGTGGGCTCGTCGAACATATAGACCTGCGGCTCCAGCGCCATGAGCAGCGCCACCTCCAGCTTGCGCTGGTCACCATGCGGCAGGCTGGCCACGGGGGTATCGCTGCGCTCCAGCATCGACACGGTGCGCAGGATGGCTTGCGCCCGCTCGGTCAGCGCGCGGTGGTCACTCCAGATGCTCCACAGGTTCAGCCCGCGGCGGTGTGCGCCGGCGCGCGTGGCCTGCACGGCCAGTCGCACGTTCTCCAGCACCGTGAGGCCCGCAAACAGGTTGGTGAGCTGAAACGCCCGCCCCAGCCCGGCCCGTGTGCGCGCTGATGGCGACTGGCCCGTCAGGTCCCGCCCGCCCAGCGCCACCGTGCCGGCGCTGGCCCGCAGTTGCCCCGAGATCAGGTTGAAATAAGTGGTCTTGCCCGCGCCATTGGGGCCCACGATGGCCGTGAGCGTGCCCGGCGCGAACGCGCAGCTCACGGCGTTAACCGCCACATGGCCGCCGAAGCGGATGGTCAGGTCTCTGGTTTCAAGCATGTGTGGTGCGCGCGCCGCCGAAGGCCATTGGCAGCGCATTCCCCTGGTTTTTTGACCAAAATACCATCTAGCGCTTATCCACAAAGCGCCTAAAGCTACAAATAAGTGAGCACCCAGGCAACCCCGCAGGGCCGCCCGGCACCGGTCAGCGCTGGTTACGGATCGGCACGTTCATCTCTTCGGGCTTGATCTCGCGCACCAGTTCGGGCACGCCCCAGGCAAAGGCCGGGTCCACCTTGATCTTGAAGTGGTACATGCTTTGCAGGGCCTGGTGGTCTTCGCGCCTGAAGGTCATCTTGCCCTTGGGGGTGTCAAAGGCCATGCCTTCCATGGTCTTGATGAGTTTGTTGGTGTTGACATCGCCACCCGTGGCCTTGAGCGCCGTGACCAGCGCCATGGCCGCGCTGAAGCCGCCGGCCGTAAAGAAGTCGGGTGGTGCCTTGAACTGTTTGTAGTGCGCGGACACCAGGGCTTCGTTCACGGGATTTTTTGGAATGCCGAAATAGTAGTAGGTAGCGCCTTCCATGCCCGGGAAGTTTCTGAAGCTGGCCATGGCGGGCAGGATGTTGCCGCCCGTGGCGATCTCGATGCCGTAGCGCTTCAAGTCCATGTCGGCAATCTTGAACGGGTTGCCCGCGCCGGCCCACAAGATCCAGATGACCTTGCGGCCCGGCTGGTCCTTGAGCTTATCGATCAGGCGCTGCGCACCGGCCGTGAAATCGGTGGTGTTGGCGGGCAGGTATTCCTCGTGCACCAACTTGGCATTTTTGATGGCACCCTTGAAGGCTTTCACACCATCGCGACCGAAGGCATAGTCTTGCGCCAGCGTGGCGATGGTCACACCTGGCTTGTCGATGGCCACGGCGTTGCCGATGGCGTCCTGGCTGCTGTTGCGGCCGGTGCGAAAGATGTATTTGTTCCACTTGTCGCCCGTGATGGCGTCGGCCACGGCGGGTTCGACCAGCAGAATCTTTTTGTATTCCTCGGCCACGGGCAGCAGCGCCAGCGCCACGCCCGACGATGTGGGCCCCACGGCGATGTCGGCCTTGTCGTCCGAATAGGCCGAGGCCAGCAGGCTCTTGCCCAGGTCGGGCTTGCCCTGGTCGTCCTTCTCGATCACCACGATCTTCTTGCCGTTGACGGCCATGGTGCCGCCCGTGGCGTATTCGAGCCCCATCATCAGGCCGGTCTGCGTCTGCTTGCCATAGGCTTCGAGCGGGCCGGTCTTGCTGTAGACGTGGGCGATGCGGATTTCGCCCGACTGGCTGAATACGGGGGCCGATAGTGTGGCGGCCAAGGTGGCCAGTGCGACCAGGGTACGGCGTTGCATGGGGTTGTCTCCTATTGTTTTGACTGAACATTGCACAGTTCGTGCCAGTCTTCAAACCGTTGATTTATAGGGCTAAATTATTCAGGACGAGTGACAATGCCTGAATTTCATACACATAAAGCGTCTGAAATTCAGGCATTTGGCTGTTTTTTATTCAGGGTTTTCCAGACGTCCATAAAGCGTCGCCCGCGAGATGCCCAGCTGCCGCGCCGTCGCCTGCTTGTTGCCCCCGTGGGCCTTGAGCGCCGCCGCAATGGCGCGCTGTTCCAGCTCGGCCACCTGCTCGGCCAGGGGGCGCAGGTAGCGCTGCTCGTCGCCCAGCGCCCCGGGCTCAGTCAGGGCATCGCGCACGGGAGCCGCGGGTTCCACCCCTGCTTCGCGCAGGATGCGTTCGAGCTGGTAGGCATCGATGGACTGCGAATCGCTGCGCATGGCGGCCTGCTCCAGCACATTGCGCAGCTCGCGGATGTTGCCGCGCCAGGGCTGCCCGGCCAGCAGCGCCATGGCATCGGGCTGCAGCTCGGGCGGTGCCGTGCCGTTGCGCAGCGCCAGGTCTTCGCCCAGCACTTCCACCAGCGCCGGGATGTCGCTGCGCCGCTCGCGCAGCGGCGGCACGCGCACCGGCAGCACATGCAAACGATAAAAAAGGTCTTCGCGAAACCGGCTGTCGCGCACCAGCGCCGCCAGGTCGCGCGAGGTGGCGGCCACCACGCGCACATTGAAGGGCACCAGCTTGTTCGAGCCCAGGGGTTCGATCTCGCCCTCCTGCAGCGCACGCAGCAGCTTGGCCTGCAGGCTTTGCGGCATGTCGCCGATTTCGTCGAGAAACAGGGTGCCGCCATCGGCCAGCTTGAACTTGCCGTCGCGCCCCTTGCGGTCGGCGCCGGTGTAGGCGCCGGGAGCCACGCCAAAGAACTCGGCTTCGAGCAGCGTATCGGGCACGGCGGCGATGTTCACGCTGACAAACGGGCCGCTGGCGCGGCTGGATGCGGCATGGATGGCATGGGCCAGCAGCTCCTTGCCGGTGCCGGTTTCGCCCAGCAGCAGCACAGGGCTGGATGACTGCGCGGCACGGCGCGCCTGGCGCTTCACTTCGGACGCCGCAGGGCTCGACCCGACAAAGCTGGCAAAGGTGTATTTGGCGCGCCGCTCGCCATCGCCCGACACAGCCAGCGAGCGGCTGCGCTGGCTGGCCAGCTCGCGCCGCGCATCATCAAGGTCGCGCTGCAGCAGGGCAAATTTGCCGATCAAGGGCTGCAGCGTGGTTTCGGGGTGGTCAAACAGCACGATGCCGATGGCGCCGATCACGCGCTCGGCCTCATCGCGCAAGGGAATGCGGCTGACCACAAAGGTGCCCGCCTTGTTGGTGAGCAGGTCAATCAGTACGGGTTGACCGGTTTCGAGCACCCGGCGCATCTGGGTGTTGGGGATCACCTCCTCCACGGTGCGGCCGACAAACTGGTCCACCGACGAGAACCCCAGGGCGGGCAAAAAGCGCTGGTAACCCTCGTTCACCCAGACGATGCGCCCGCTGCGATCCACCAGAAACATGCCCTGGCTGACGCTGGAGAACAGCTGGAACATGGAGCGCGCCGCCAGTTCCAGAATGCCCTGGGCATCCATCGGCAGTGCGGGGGCATCTTCATTGAGCAAAGGCATGGCCGCGATGGTAGCGCGCTCTGGCCAGACGACGCTCCTGCGCTTGGGTGCAGGAGAGCTACCAAATTAATAGCTACCAGCGCTTATCCACAAAGGGCTTAAAGGCTATTTGGCTTGAAAATTGTTGTGGAATAGCCGCTCATCCACTCGCCAGGCTCAGGCATCGAGCTGCTGCAGGCGCGCCCGCTTGCGCTGCGCCAGGTGCTTAAAAAGACGCGGCAGGATCAGCACCGCCAGCACGATGATGAGCAGCGCGAGCGACATCGGACGCTGCACAAAGATGAGCCAGCTGCCCTCGCCGATCGACACGGCATTGCGCATCTGCGCCTCGGCCAACGGCCCCAGGATCATGCCAACCACCACGGGCGCCGTAGGAAAGTCAAAGCGCCGCATCAGCACACCCAGCATGCCAATGCCATACAGCAGGAACAGATCGAAGGTGCTCTGGCGCATGCCGTAGGCCCCCACCGTGGCAAAAATCAGGATGCCCGCATACAACTGGGGCTTGGGGATTTTCAGCAGCTTCACCCACAGGCCCACCAGCGGCAGGTTCAGCACCAGCAGCATCACGTTGCCGATGTACAGCGAGGCAATCAGCGCCCACACCAGCGTGGCCGAGGTGGTGAACAGTTGCGGGCCGGGGTTGATGCCGTAGTTCTGGAACGCGCCCAGCAGCACCGCCGTGGTGTTGGAGGTGGGAATGCCCAGCGTGAGCAGCGGAATCATGGCTGCGGTCACGGTGGCATTGTTGGCGGCCTCGGGCCCGGCCACGCCTTCAATGGCGCCCACGGTGCCGAACTCGGCCTTGTCGCCGCCCTTGGCCAGCTTCTTTTCGGTGGCATAGCTCAGAAAGGTCGGAATCTCGGTGCCGCCCGCCGGAATGCAGCCGAACGGCGTGCCGATCGCCGTGCCGCGCAGCCACGCGGGAATGGAGCGTTTCCAGTCGCGCCCGGTCATGTGCACGCGGCTCATCGTGTTGCGCGACTCGACCACGCGGCCCTCGTACATTGCCGCATACAGCACTTCGGCCACGGCAAACAGGCCCACCGCAACCAGCACGATGTCGATGCCGTCGAGCAACTCGGGCTTGCCGCCGGTGTAGCGCGCCGCGCCAGAAATCTGGTCCATGCCAATGCAACCGGCCGCCAGCCCCACGAACAGAGCCGTCATGCCGCGCACCGTGCTCTTGCCCAGCACCGCGCTCACGGTAGTAAAGGCCAGCACCATCAGCATGAAATATTCGGGCGGGCCCAGTTTCACGGCAAAGTCGGCCACGTAGGGGGCAAACAGGGTCACGACGACGGTGGCAATGGTGCCCGCCACGAACGAACCGATGGCCGAGGTGGCCAGCGCCGCCCCGGCCCGGCCACTCTTGGCCATCTTGTTGCCCTCCATGGCCGTGACCATGCTGGCGGTTTCGCCCGGCGTGTTGAGCAGGATGGAGGTGGTGGAGCCGCCGTACATGGCACCGTAGTAGATGCCAGCAAAAAAGATCATCGAGGCCGTGACCTCAACCTTGGCCGTGATGGGCAGCAGCATGGCCACCGCCACTGCAGGGCCAATGCCGGGCAGCACGCCCACGGCGGTGCCCAGCGCGCAGCCCACCAGCGCCCACAGCAGGTTGGCGGGCGTGGCGGCGGTGGCAAAGCCCGCCATCAATGCATCAAAAATTTCCATCACAACCACCCGGTTTGCGTAAGCCCTGGCAGGTTGATGGCCAGAAACTGCGTGAAAGTCCAATAGACCGGCGCCGAGATCAGCACACCCGTCAACCCATCCACCGCCCAGGTGCGCGCGGTGCCTGCGTCTTGCCCCGCTGCCCGACGCAGCCCCTGCACCGCCAGCACATAGCACAGCGTGCAGCTCAAGATGAACCCCACCGTAGTGATGAGGGCGGCATTGAGCAACAGACCAGCCGACACCCACACAAAGGCCGGCTTGTGTGCATGCGCGGAACCATTGGGCTCTTCCATGTCGCGAAATCCGCCCGTTCGTGCCTCCCACAGCAGCACGCCGCCGCACAGCGCCAGCACGCCCGCCACCAGCCAGGGCAGGAAATTGGGGCCCACGCCGCCATAGCCCGCGTTCGATGGAATATTCAGGGCACCCAGCGCCAGTGCCGCTGCGGTCAGCAGCACGCCGACGCCCACCACGGTCTGCATGCGCAGGGCCGGCACGTTGCTGGCAACACCGGGCACGGCGCCCGGATCGGAAGAAGGAAGGGTTGTGGGATCAGACATGCGGGGTCTTTCTCAAGCCCTTGGGCACAGGGCGCCCAAGGTGCGCAATACGGCGCGCACCGCAGTGGATGCGCACAAAACCGCCGTGCGCCCGCCAGGGCCGTTGTACAGCACAGGGGCATCACGGCGCAGGGGCACGGCTCAGACCATGCCCGCCTTGACCATCGTGGCGCGCAGGCTGGCGAACTCGTTGTCCACAAAATTCGCGAACTCGTCGCCCGCCATCCAGGCCGGGGTCCAGTCGTTTTTCTCCAGCGATTCGGCCCAGCTCTTGCTCTTGACGGCCTTGGCGACCATGTCCGTCAGCGCCTTGCGCTGCTCGGCCGTGATGCCGGGCGCGGCATACACGCCACGCCAGTTGCCGATCTCCACGTTGATGCCCTGCTCCTTGAGCGTGGGCACCGTGGAGTTCTTGAGGCGCAGGCCCGAGGTCACGGCAATGGGCCTCATCTTCTTGGTGGCGATGTACTCGGCCATCTCGCTGTAGCCGCCACCGCCAATCGTCACGTTGCCGCCCAGGATGGCTGCAATCGCCTCGCCACCTCCGCGGAACGCCACGTAGTTGATCTTGGCCGGGTCCACACCCACTTCGCGGGCAATCATCGCCGCGGCAATGTGCTCGGTGGAGCCGCGCGAGCCGCCACCCCATTTCACGCTGCCGGGGTCTTTCTTGAGCTGGGCAACGACCTCGGCCATGCTCTTGAAGGGCGAATTGGCGGGCAGCACGAACACGTTGTACTCACTGGTCAGCCGCGCAATCGGCGTGGCTTGCGACAGGCTCACCGGCGGCTTGCCGGTGATGATGCCGCCCAGCATCACCGCGCCCATCACCATCAGGGCGTTCGGGTCGCCCTTGCTGGAGTTGACGAACTGCGCCAGGCCAATGGCACCGGCTGCGCCACCTTTGTTGTCGTAGGTGACCGACGATGCCGCCCCCGATTCGAGCAGCGCTTTGCCCAGGGCACGGCCCGTGGAGTCCCACCCGCCGCCGGGGTTGGCGGGCAGCATCATCTTGACGGCGCTGGCGGCATGGGCCGACGGGGGCAAGGCCCCGGCAGCAGCCAGCGCGGCCAGGGATTTGAGAAAGGTGTCGCGACGCATCGATGTCTCCTAATAGGGTTGGCGAACTGACCGATGATGCGCGCGCAGCCTGTCAAACGGCTGTCCGCACACTCAGGGAAAACACCAATGCCACGGCCCAGCGCGGTCGGTGCTATGGTGCCGCGCATGCAATTGCTTCTCGTCGAAGACGACCCCACCATGCAGCTCACGCTGCAGCGCGCATTGGCGCGCCGGGGCATGGAAATCACCGCCGTGGGCGACGGCCCGGCGGCGCTCAGCCAGTGGGTCGCACGTCCGCCAGATGCCGTGGTGCTCGACCTCACCCTGCCCGGCCTGGACGGCCTGCAGGTGCTGCAACAGGCCCGTGCCCGCGGGCTGCGCACGCCGGTGCTGATCCTCACTGCACGCGGCACCGTGGGCGACCGGGTGCTGGGCCTCAATGCCGGTGCCGATGACTACCTGCCCAAGCCGTTTGATCTGGACGAACTGGAAGCGCGGCTGCGCGCCCTGCTGCGGCGCAGCGCCGACCCCGCGCCTTCGGCAAGCCAATCCGTCCAGATCGGGGCCATCCGCTATGACAAGGACAGCGGCGCGCTGTACCACAACAGCGAGGTGATGGAACTCACACCCCGCGAGCTGGCGCTGATGCATGCCCTGCTGGTGCAGCCGGGCCATGCCGTGACCAAGGAGCGCCTCTATGAACTGGTGTTCCCCGGCCAGCTGGACGTGCAGTACGAAGCCATCGAAGTGGTGGTGTACCGCCTGCGCAAGAAACTGGCCGGCACGGGCCTGACCCTCATGACGCTGCGCGGGCTGGGCTACCTGCTCAGGGCCGATACGTGACCAGGCCCGCTGCGTTGCGCGCCCAGTCACTGCGGCGGCGGCTGCTGATGGGCATCCTGCTGCCGGTGGTGGCGTTCATCGCCTTCAACACGTTCAGCCTGTACCGCCAGGCCCTGGCCTCGCTGAACACCGCCTACGACCGCACCTTGCTGGCGTCGGCCAAGACCATCAGCGAACAGCTGGACGTATCGGGCTACGACGACGCGGCGCAGCTGCGGGCCGTCGTACCCTACTCTGCCCTGGAGGCCTTCGAGGCCGACAACCAGAGCCACATGTTCTACCGCGTCTCCACCCTGCAGGGCGAAATGGTCTCGGGCTTTGCCGAACTTGCGGCCTGGCACGGGCGCATTCCGGATCGCCCCCCCTATGCGGCACTGGTGGATTTCTATGACGACCAATTCCGCGGCGAGAACGTGCGCGTGGCCGTGCTGCTGCAACCCGTGGCCAGTGCCAATGGCCGCGGCATGGCGGTCATTCAGGTGGCGGAAACCCTGGAAATACGGCACACCCTGGCGCTGCAGATCCTGTGGAACACGCTGGCCCGGCAGGCGCTGCTGATTGCCGTGATTGCGCTCACCGTCGTCATCGTGGTGCAACGCGCCACGCGCCCGGTGCGCCAGCTCAGCAAGCAGCTGCAAGCACGCCCCGATGGCGACCTGAGCCCGATCGCAGCCAGCTCCGCCCCCCGTGAACTGCAACCCCTGATCGACAGCACCAACCAGGTCATGCAACGGCTGCAGCATCTGCTGCGCCACCAAAAACGCTTTGTGCGCGACACCTCGCACCAGTTGCGCACGCCGCTGGCCGTGCTCAAGACGCAGGTGCAGTCGGCCCTGCGCGGCGATGTGCCCCAGCACCAGGCACTGCAGGAGATCAGCAACACTGTGGACCGTGCCACCCAACTGGCCAACCAGATGCTGGCCCTTGCCAAGGTCGAGCAGCTGCGCCAGCAAAGCGCGCCGCCACCGACGCGGTTCGACGACATCCTGCGTGCCGTGGCGCTGGACCTGTCACCCCTGATCGCGCAGCGCGATCTCGACTTTGGCATCCATACCGAGCCGGCAACGGTATTTGCCCACGAATGGATGCTGCGCGAGCTGGCCCGCAATCTGCTGCACAACGCAATCCGCCACGCACCGCAAGGCAGTGAACTGTCGGTCAACCTGCGCTGCGCCGATCACCAGGCGGTGCTCTGCATAAGCGACCATGGCAGCGGCATCGACGACGAATTGGCCGCACGCCTCTTCCAGCCCTTCTCTGCGGGCGACGTGCGCACCGGCAGCGGCCTGGGCCTGGCCATCTGCCATGAGATCGTGCAGACGCTCGGCGGCCGCATTGCGCTGACCAACCGCACGGAAGCGGGCCGTGTGGCGGGGCTGGACGCCATCGTGCACCTGCCGCTCAACCCGCCCGCTCCCAACCTGTCCAACGCCACCACGGCACAATCGTCCCCATGAATGCCCCCGATACGATGCGACTGGACAAATGGCTGTGGTGCGCGCGGTTCTACAAGACCCGCAGCCTGGCCACTGAAGAAATCAGCAAGGGTCGCGTCACCGTCAACGGCCACCCCGCCAAGGCCGCCCGCGACCTGCGCTGCGGCGACACCGTGGCCTTGCGCCAGGGCCCGGTGGCACGCACGGTGCTCGTACGGGGCTTGAGTGGTGCACGCGGCCCGGCACCGGTGGCCCAGCAGCTGTACGAGGAAACCGCCGACAGCATCGCCGCCCGGGAAAAAGCCGCCGAACAGCGCCGACTGGCGCCCGAGCCAGCCTCGGCATTGCAAGAAGGACGCCCCACCAAACGCGACCGACGCAACATCGACCGCGCCCGGAACTGGGGCGACCGCTGGAGCGCATCCGTCGAGTAAATGACACACCGCCCACGCTGCACCTTCGCGGGCGCCGCCAAAATCGGCATAGGGGGCAACCGTAGTCGGCTGCGCCCCTGCCCCCCCGGCATGCGGGTCCGCTCCGGGCGGTTCGAGAGTTTGAGATCATGAGAGTCTGACTCGACCCAGCTGACCGAACCAGGCGATAGTCAGAACGCTGTTCAAGAACCAGGGCGCATTGGCAGCATGAGCCGAAAGGGCAATTGCTGGGACAACGCAGTGATGGAGCGCTTCTTTCTAAGCCTGAAGATAGAGCGCGCGTTTGGCAACGCGACCATGCCAACCACGCAAAGGCGCAGTGCGACATTGCCGACTACATCGTGGGCTTCTACAACAACGTTCGGCTGCACTCGACGCTGGGGTACTGCTCGCCCAACCAATTCGAGCTGCAACACCTGGCAACACAATGAATTTGTAAATTCTCCTATCGGAATGCCCGGAAAAACCTGACCATGACAGTGTTGAAAACCAGCCCAGCAGCCATGATTGAGGATGTAGAACGCCGGATGAATGCAACAAGCAAAACCCGCACATCCTCAGCGTGAAGGGTTCCGCCCCACCTCTCCCCTTCCCGTGCAATCAAGTGCAGACAGCACTAGATAGGGGCCTTCCCTACCGGCTCAGTTTTGGATGGAAAAACAAGCCACCAAAGAAAAAAGCCTAAGTGAATCAATCACTTAGGCTTTATCTTGGCGGAAACGGAGGGATTCGAACCCTCGATGAGGCTCTACACCCCATACTCCCTTAGCAGGGGAGCACCTTCGGCCACTCGGTCACGTTTCCAATCCGTCTATTATGCCTCATTTCAGAGGCAATTCTGGCGGCTTTAAGCGGCGGTCTGGTCGAGTTCGAAGGTCTTGCGCTGGCTGCGCACGGCCAGTTCCATGTGTTTTTCGCCGATGAACACCGAGGTCTTGATTTCGGAGGTGGAAATCATCTGGATGTTGATGCCCTCTTCACTGAAGGTGCGGAACATCTTGCTGGCCACGCCCACATGACAAAACTGGAACCGCAGCGCGGGTTGGACAAGTGTTTTGGTACGCCGCCGCTTTTCGTGCGGTTGTTAAACCAAACCCTTGGGGTTGTACCAATCGAGCTGCAGCCCCGATCGCACCACGAACCCCCGTCCCACCTTGATGTGAATGCGATGGCCGCGCGTGCTGCAGGCGGCCAGCTGATCCAGCAACTCCTCGAGCTGCGCCGTGGTGGGCGTGGTGGCATGCACCACACGCAGCCAGTGGCGCAGCACGTTGGCCTGGCGTGCACGACTCATCGCTCGCAAGGGCGCCAGTTGCGGGGGCGAGCCCACCTGCAACAGGTCTTGTTGCGCCAGCTCCAGCAACAAAGCATTGGCCTGGGCGGCGTGCCCGGATGACCGTGCAAACGTGTCCCGGAACGACGGGAACGCGGCCTCCAGTGCGGGCAGCAGTTGCGCCCGGATGCGGTTGCGCGTGAAGCGCTCGTCGGTGTTGGTGGGGTCTTCCACCCAGCTATGTCCCTGGGCGCGCAGCCAGTCGCGCACCTGCCCCCCCGCCACACGCAGCAGAGGCCGGTGCCAGCCAATGCCGCCGCGCTCCCAATGGGCGGGCATGGCGGCCAGCCCGGCCACGCCGGCGCCGCGCGACAAGGCCAGCAACAGCGTCTCGACCTGGTCATCCGCATGCTGCGCCAATGCTATTGAAACAATAGCTTGCTGCACTCGACTGGCTTGCGCTACAGCCTCAAAAGCCTTGTATCTTGCCTGGCGCGCGGCGTCTTCGGGGCTTTCGCCCGGTGCGTGGCGTGCATCGACGCGCAGCACGGTCAGCGGCACCTGCAAGCGCTCGCACAATGCGCGGCAATGGTGCTCGAAATCGTCGGCCGCGGCCTGCAGGCCGTGGTGCACATGGATGGCCTGCACCTGCCCCGGCCATTTTTGTGCGCAGGCCAGCAGCAGCGCCGTCGAATCGGCACCACCGCTCAGCCCCACCGCCAAGGGCAATGCGGGCGAAAAGGCAGCGATGGCGGCGTCGAACGACTGCGTCATGGCGCGCCCGTTTGCACCGGCGGAACCAAAGCACCCGCACCAATGCAAAGGCCCCTTGCGGGGCCATGGCACGGGGGCAGGCAGAAGGCTGCGGCCTTCTCCACCACGGGTTCAGCGGCTGTCGGCCTTGGTGTCCGTGAATCGGCCATAGCTTTGCAGACGGTCGTAGCGGCGATCCAGCAGGTCTTTGGTCTTGAGGTCGGCCACCTGGCGGAACGCGTCGCCCAGGGCGCGCTTGAGGAAAGCGGCCATCTGCTTGGGATCGCGGTGGGCGCCGCCCACCGGTTCGCTGACGATCTTGTCCACCAAGCCCAGCGCCTTGAGGCGGTGCGCCGTGATGCCCAGGGCGTCGGCCGCTTCCTGGGCCTTGTCGCTGGTCTTCCAGAGGATGGAGGCGCAACCCTCGGGGCTGATGACCGAGTAGATCGCGTACTGCAACATCACCACCTGGTCGCCCACGCTGATCGCCAGGGCGCCGCCGGAGCCGCCTTCGCCAATGATGGTGGTGATGATGGGCACTTCGAGTTGCGCCATCTCGAAGATGTTGCGGCCGATGGCTTCGGACTGGCCGCGCTCCTCGGCGTCGATGCCAGGGTAGGCGCCCGGTGTGTCCACAAAGGTGAACACAGGCAGATTGAACTTCTCGGCCGTCTTCATCAGGCGCAGGGCCTTGCGGTAGCCCTCGGGCTTGCTCATGCCGAAGTTGCGCATGGCGCGCTCCTTGGTGTCGCGCCCTTTCTGGTGGCCCAGCACCATGCAGGCATGGCCGTTGAAGCGCGCCAGCCCGCCCACGATGGACAAATCGTCCGCGTAGTGGCGGTCGCCATGCAGCTCGACAAAGTCGGTGAAGATGTCGCGCACATAGTCGAGCGTGTAAGGGCGCTCGGGGTGGCGGGCAATCTTGGTGATCTGCCAGGGGCTCAGCTCACTGTAGATATCTTTGGTGAGCTGCTGGCTCTTCTTGCTGAGCTGGTCGATTTCTTCCGAGATATCGACCGCACTCTCGGTCTGCACGTAGCGCAGTTCTTCGATTTTGGATTCAAGTTCGGCAATGGGCTGCTCGAAATCCAGAAAGGTCTTTTTCGCCAACGTATTTCTCCTTGGGTCGCGCCCTCAGTGCCTCGGGTGCGAGGCCTGTGTTGCAACCGGTTCATGACTGATGAAACGGGCCTCAATAAGCCACGGGCAACGGGTCGAGCGATCTCCAAATATACCAAGTCGCCACACTGCACCAGGGTTTCCAGGCCTCGGCCACCTCGCGGGCATCGCTGCGGCTGACCGGATCGCCCGAAAAATAGTTCTGGCTGATGCCGTTGATCAGGCCCACGTCGTCCAGGGGCAAGACATTGGGCCGCATCAGATAGAAGATCAGAAACATCTCGGCCGTCCAGCGGCCGATGCCGCGGATGGCCACCAGTTCGGCAATGATGGCCTCGTCGTCCATCGAGGTCCAGTCCTTCACATGCAGCTTGCCTGCATCGAAGTGCAGCGCCAGGTCCACCAGATAGTCCACCTTGCGGGCTGACAGGCCCGCCGCACGCATGTCGTCGATCTTGAGCTTGAGCACGTTGCCGGGCTTCATGCTGCGCGGCAGTGCGGCAAAGCGCTCCCACACGGTTTGCGCAGCCTTCACTGAAATCTGCTGCCCGACAATGCTGCGCGCCAGCGTGGTGAATGCGTCGCCGCGCGTTTGCAAGGCAGCGTCACCAAACTGGGGAATCAGGCGCTTCATCACCCGGTCTTTCTTCATCAGGTGCTTGCAGGCCTCGGCCCAGTAGTCGGGTGTGGCCAGCGCCTGGCTGGACGGTGTGAGCGCCTCGGTCGCTACATTTTTAGAAGCTGCCACTGCGCGCCCCATCTGCCCTAGAGGCGCATTTCATGTTGAAAATGGTCACTGCGCGGCTTCCCAGGTCGTTCCGGCGGCCGAATCCTTGAGCACGATGCCCTGGGCCAGCAGCGCATTGCGGATGCGGTCAGCCTCTGCAAAATCCTTGCCTGCCTTGGCGGCGGCGCGCGCGGCAATCTGCGCCTGGATGGCGGCTTCGTCAAAACCCGCACCGGCCTGCAAAAAGGCCTGCGGATCACCCTGCAGCAGCCCCAGGCAGCCCGCCAGCGCCTTGAGCAGGCCCGCCAGCTTGGGCGAGCGGGTCTTGTTGACCTCGCTGGCCAGATCAAACAGCACGGCAATCGCCTCGGGCGTGCCAAAGTCTTCGTCCATGGCCGCCTTGAAGCGGGCGGCATGGGGCTCTGCCCAGTCGATGGCCACCGTGGCCGGTGCGACCAGGCTGAGCGCCGTGTACAGCCGCTTGAGCGCCTGGCGCGCGTCGTCCAGGTGCGCATCGCTGTAGTTGAGCGCGCTGCGGTAGTGGGCGCGCACGATGAAAAAGCGCACGGTTTCGGCGTCGTACTGCTGGAGCACATCGCGGATGGTGAAGAAGTTGCCGAGCGACTTGCTCATCTTCTCGTTGTCCACGCGCACAAAGCCGTTGTGCACCCAGAAACGGGCCAGCGGCTTGCCCGTGGCGCCTTCGCTCTGGGCGATTTCGTTTTCGTGGTGGGGGAATTGCAGGTCGGCACCACCGCCGTGGATATCAAAGGTTTCGCCCAGCGTGGCGCAGCTCATGGCCGAGCACTCGATGTGCCAGCCAGGGCGGCCCGTGCCAAAGGGGCTGTCCCACTTGGCTTCGGGCGGCTCGCCCTCCTTGGCGGATTTCCACAACACGAAATCGAGCGGGTCTTCCTTGCCGTCCTGCACGGCCACGCGCTCGCCGGCGCGCAACTCGTCGAGCGACTTTCCCGAGAGCTTGCCGTAGCCAGCAAACTTGCGCACCGAATAGTTCACGTCGCCATTGGCGGCGCGGTAGGCCAGGCCCTTGCCCTCGAGCTGGCCGATCAGCGACAGCATCTGCGGCACATATTCGGTGGCACGGGGCTCGACAGACGGCGCTTCGATGCCCAGCAGACCGATGTCTTCGTGCATGGCGGCGATCATTTCGTCGGTAAGCTGGCGAATGGTGATGCCGCGCTCCAGTGCGCGCCGGATGATCTTGTCGTCAATGTCGGTGATGTTGCGCACATAGGTCACGCGCAGGCCGCTGCTTTTGAGCCAGCGCTGCACCACGTCAAACGCCATCATCATGCGGGCGTGGCCGATGTGGCACAGGTCGTAAATGGTCATGCCGCACACATACATGCGCACATGGCCAGGTTCGAGCGGGGAAAAATCTTCCAATGCACGCGACAGCGTGTTGTAGATGCGCAAACTCATGGGATGTCAGTCTCGGGATCGGGGTGGATGGGCGATGCGGATCACCCTGCAGCGCGAGAAATTTGGCCCCTCGCGGGGGACGGTGCCCGGGACCGGGCGCCCTATGAAATCACCAGCGGCAACAGCGTACCGTCATGACAACCCCCTCAGCTACAATCCGCCGAAGTATAAGCCCCGCCCGGCGCCGGACGGTGCCCACCTCCTCCCTATCCGCCATGAAGCAAGTCCGCAGCACCCTCCCACGACTTTTGCGCCTGCTGGCCCTGACCGCATGGCTGGGCGCAGGCATGGCCCACGCCAGTGACTACGCCGAGATCACCCAGCTGCTCAAGACCGGCAAGGCCGCCGAAGCCCTGGGCAAGGCAGACCAGCGCCTGACGGCCGCCCCGCGCGACCCGCAGTTGCGCTTTCTGCGCGGCGTGGCACAAACCGACATCGGCAAGACCGACGAGGCCATCGCCACATTCACCCAGCTCATCCAGGAATACCCCGAGCTGCCCGAGCCCTACAACAATCTGGCGGTGATCTACGCCAGCCAGAACCAGCTGGACAAGGCCCGCACGGCACTGGAGATGGCTGTGCGCAACAATCCCGCATACGCAGCGGCGCACGAAAACCTGGGCGACATCTACGCCCGGCTGGCTTACCAGTCCTACGCCAAGGCGCAGCAGCTGGAGGCCAACAACCCCGCCGTCAAATCCAAGCTGGCCCAGGTGCGCGAGCTGTTCCAGCCCGCTGCGTCCCGTGCTGGGGCCAAGCCCGCAGCATCACGCCCCTGACCACCGCCCGCGGGCAGGGTTTTGCTGCGATGCAGCCTGCACCACAGGCGGGCCAGTGGTAACTTCAGCGCCACTTTGCCCATTGCCGCACCTGCCCCCCGGGTTCGCGGCCCTGATTCATTCAAGGAGTTCTGCATGATTTCCAAAAGAAAATCGACTATTGCGCTTGCTGGAATTGCGCTGGCAGTTATTTTTTCAGTAGCAACCCCGGTACAGGCGCAGGACGCCCCCAAGGTCAAGCTGGCCACCTCGATGGGTAACATCGTGGTGCAGCTCGACCCCGCCAAGGCGCCCAAGACGGTCGAAAACTTTCTTTCTTACGTGAAAGACAAGCACTACGACGGCACGGTGTTTCACCGCGTCATCGACGGCTTCATGATCCAGGGCGGCGGTTTCACGGCCGACATGGCGCAAAAGCCCACCAAGGCACCCATCGCGCTCGAAGCAGCCAACGGCCTCAAGAACGACACCTACACCATCGCCATGGCACGCACCGCCAACCCCCACTCGGCCACCGCGCAGTTCTTCATCAACGTGAAGGACAACGCCATGCTCAACGCCCCCCAGCCTGACGGCCATGGCTACGCCGTGTTCGGTAAGGTGGTCAAAGGCACCGAGGTGGTGGACAAGATCAAGGCCGTGGCCACCGGCAACAAGGGCGGCCACCAGAACGTGCCAACCACCCCCGTCACCATCCAGTCCGCCACGCTGGTGAAGTGATTTTTTTCCTGAAAGAAGCATCGCCATGAGCAATCCCCAAGTCGAACTGCACATCGCCAACTACGGCGTCATCACCCTCGAACTCGACGCCGACAAGGCACCCAAGTCGGTCGAGAACTTCTTGTCCTATGTGAACAAGGGCCATTACAACAACACGATCTTTCATCGTGTGATCCCCGGTTTCATGGTGCAAGGCGGCGGTTTTGAGCCCGGCATGAAGCAAAAGAACTCGGATGCCCCCATCCAGAACGAAGCCAACAACGGCCTGAAAAACGCCAACTACACCGTGGCCATGGCCCGCACCAGCGACCCGCACTCGGCCACCGCGCAGTTCTTCATCAACGTGGCCGACAACGGCTTTCTGAACCACACCGCGCCATCGGCCCAGGGCTGGGGCTATGCCGTGTTCGGCAAGGTCGTTTCCGGCACCGACGTGGTGGACAAGATCAAGGCCGTCAAGACCGGCCGCAGCGGCTTTCATGACGACGTGCCCAAGGAAGACGTCGTGATCGAGAAGGCCGTCGCCCTCTGATCTGAAAACGATCTCCGTGACCACGACCGTGCCCCGGTTCGAGGAGCTTGCCGCTCCTTCGCACTGGCGCACGGTCGATTTCATTTCGGACCTGCACCTGCAGGCCAGCGAGCCCGCCACCGTGGCCGCCTGGCAGCACTATCTGCAGACCACCACGGCCGACGCCCTTTTCATCCTGGGCGACCTGTTCGAGGTGTGGGTGGGCGATGACGCCATGCACGAACCCGGCAGTTTTGAAGCCCAGGGCTGCGCTGCCCTGCAGGCTGCAGCGCAGCGCCTGCCCGTGTATTTCATGCACGGCAACCGCGATTTTCTGGCGGGGCCGGCGTTCCTTGCGCACTGCGGCATCACCGGCCTGGCGGACCCGACAGTGCTGGTCTTCGGTGGCCAGCGATTCGTGCTCAGCCATGGCGACCTGCTGTGCCTGGACGATGTGGACTACCAGCGCTTTCGCGTGCAGGCGCGCAGTGCCCCGTGGCAAGAGCGCTTTCTGGCGCAGCCCCTGGCCGTGCGCCGGGCGCAGGCACGCGGCATCCGGCAAGCGAGCGAAGCGCGCAAGCAGTCGGGCGCCATCTACGCCGATGTGGATGACCCCACTGCCATCGCCTGGCTTAATGCCGCCCATGCGCACACCCTGATCCACGGCCACACCCACCAACCCGCGCGCCACACCCTGGCCCCTGGCCTGCAGCGGGTGGTGCTGAGCGACTGGGACGCCACCGCCCACCCGCCGCGCGCCGAGGTGCTGCGCCTGACCGCTGCAGGCCTGGAACGCGTGGCCCCGCCCCCATGCCCCATGTCCTGACAAAACTCTGGCACCGGCTGCGCGCCACCGTGGCGCCCGTGCCGGCTATCTCGGCCACGCTGTGGCTGCAAACCCTGCAGCGCTACCCGTTTCTGTCCGCCCTGCCGCTGCACGACCAGGCCAAGCTGCGCGCGCTCAGCGCCCTCTTTTTGCACCACAAGCAGTTCCATGGCGCGCATGGCCTGGTGGTGACCGATGCCATGGCCATCGACATCGCCGCGCAGGCCTGCCTGCCGCTGCTGCACTGGGGCGACGCGGCTGCAGCCCTGGGCTGGTATGGCGATTTTGTGGGCATCGTGGTGCACCCGGGCGAGGCCGTGGCGCGCCGCCAGACGGTGGACCAAGCCGGCGTGGTGCACGAGCACACCGAGGTGCTGCTGGGCGAGGCCATGGAGCGCGGCCCCATCATGCTCAGCTGGCAGCATGTGAGCAACGCCGCCGAGAACACCGCACGCGGCCACAACGTGGTGGTGCACGAGTTTGTGCACAAGCTCGACATGCGCAGTGGCGCCCCCAACGGCTGCCCGCCCCTGCCAGCAGGCTTCATGGGCACCCGCACGGCCCGGGCCGCGCATGAAGCATGGTGGGCGGCCTGGGAGCCGGCCTATGCCGATTTTCGCGAGCGGGTGATCATGGCCGAGCGCTTTGGCGCGGCGCCGCCCTGGCTGGATGCCTATGGCGCCACCGCGCCCGCCGAGTTTTTCGCGGTGGCGTGCGAAGCGTATTTTGTGAACCGGGCGCGGTTTGCGCAGGAGTTTCCGGCGCTGATGCCGGTGCTGGATGCGTTCTTCCGGCCTGGGCTGCCCCAGCCGGATTGATCCTGCATCGCCAAGAAATCAGAGCCAAATATGGCTCTAGCGCTTTACCACCAAGCGCAAGCAGCTACAAATTAAGTAGCATATCGACACACCTCAATACGGCGCGGGGGTGGTCGAAAGTGACTCCAGCCACGCCACCGTGGCGGCCAACTCGGACGGGCGGATCTCGTGCGCGCCCGGGAACTCGTGGTAGCTCACCGACACGGGCAGCGCTGCCATGTGCTGCGCAATGGCCTGGGCGTTGGCCAGCGGAATCACGTTGTCGTGCGTGCCGTGGCTCAGCCACAGCTTCTTGCCGCGCAAGGCATCGGACGGTGCCTGCAGCGGCACCACCTGCGCCAGCAGGCGGCTGTGCCAGACCATGGCGGCATGCAGCAACTCGGGCCGCGTCAACAGCAGCGACAAGGCCATGATGCCGCCCTGGCTGAAGCCCCCCACCACGATGCGCTCGGGCGGAATGCCCAGCTGGGCCGAGGCCGCCTCCACCGTCTGCGCCACCAGGGCGCGGCTGGCGGCCTCTTGGGGCTCGTTGATGCTGCGGGCGCCACCGGGCGCGACCGAGAAATCAAACCATGCATGCGAGCCCGGCCCCATGCGGTTGGGCGCGCGCAGGCTCAGCACATGAAAGCGGTCAGGAATGTGCGCAGACAGGCCAAACAGATCCTGCTCGTTGCTGCCCACGCCATGCATCAGCACCAGCAGCCAGGGTCGGGGAGTGCCAGCAGCAGCTGGGCGTTGCAAAAAAGTGAGCGGTAAATCAAGCATGGTCAAGCGCCAGAGGCGGTTTTGGTTGGTAAATGGGGCGCAACGGCGCGGTCAGACCGCTGGCTGCAATGCAAAAGCATCCATCGCCAGCATGCTGTACATCACCTCGCGGCTCAGGTAGTTGGCGTGCAAATCGTCGCCGGCGGCACCCAGTGCAAAGAACAGCGGCAGGAAATGGTCATCGGTGGGGTGGGCGCGCTCGGCGTGGGGCGCCAGGCTGCGGTAGTTGAGCAGCGCCTTCAGGTCGCCGCGCGCAAGGGCCGATTCGATCCAGCGGCTGAATTCGAGCACATAGGGCGCGGGCTCGCGCGCCCCGCCAAAAAATTCGGACAGGTTGTGCGTCATGCTGCCCGACCCCAGCACCAGCACGCCCTGGCTGCGCAGGCCGCGCAGTGCGGCGCCCATGGCATAGACCTCGGCGGGGCCGGCGCCCACGGGCAGCGCCACCTGCACGACGGGCAGGTCGGCCTCGGGGAACAGGTGCATCAGCGGCACCCAGGCGCCGTGGTCAAACGGGCGCTGCGCATCGCCCTGGGCCACCACGCCAGCGGCCTGCAGCAGGGCCAGCACCTCTTGCGCCAGCGCGGGGGCGCCGGGCGCGGGGTATTGCAGCTGGTACAGCGCGGGCGGAAAACCGCCAAAGTCGTGCCAGGTGGCCGGTTGCGGGCCGGTCATGACCTGCGGGGTGCGGGCCATCCAGTGCGGCGACATGACGACCACTCCGCGCAGCGCCGGAAACTGCGCACGCAGGCCCTGGCCCCAGCGGGTGAGCGCGGGGCCGGTTTCGCCGGCGTCCAACGCAAACAAGGGCGCGCCGTGCGAGACATACAGTGTCGGAACAACGGTGGTGCTGGGGACATGGCTGGTGACAGGGGCAGAAGTGGTCATGGCAGGCTTTCAGTGAATACCTCGAATGTAAGAGCTATCAGGCAGCGATTCAATCCGTCCATTCAAAGACAGATCGTTCTACAAATCAAACCAATGCGACTGCCGACCCTGCGCACAGCGCGCCCACGGGGCCGCTCAGCCTCTCAGTCGCGCACCTTCCCCCGCAAGGCCTTGGTTTCGCCGCGCTGGGTTTTGGCCTGCAACCGCCGCTGGCGGGAGCCATAGGTGGGCTTGGTGGCACGGCGCGTGCGCGGCGGCTGCGCCACCGATTGCACCAGCGCATTCAACCGATCGAGTGCGTCGGCCCGGTTTTGCTCCTGGCTGCGGTATTGCTGGGCCTTGATGACCACCACGCCGTCTTGCGTGATGCGGGTGTCGCGCAGGCACAGCAGGCGCTCTTTGACATCGTCGGGCAGCGACGAGGCGCCCACATCAAAGCGCAGGTGCACCGCGCTCGACACCTTGTTGACATTCTGGCCACCAGCGCCCTGGGCACGCATGGCCGTGAACTCCACCTCGGCTTCGGCCACCTGCAGCAGCGCGGCGGTCATGCAATACCCCGCGCCATGGTGCCCATGGCGCTCAGGCCAGCGCCGCCAGCAGCGCCGCGTCAAACGCCTCGGGCTGCTCGAACTGCACCCAGTGGCCGGCGTTGGGCACCAGGTGCATGCCGCGAAAATCGGGGGCGGCCGCGGCAAAGGCCGCTTCGAGCTGGTGGATCCAGCTTTTGTACAGCGCGTCGTGCTCGCCATAAATGGCGTGCACCGGGCAAGCCACCTGCGGCAACGAACGCGCCAGGATGTCGGTGTGCGCCAGGCGACGGCGCGGCATGCGGTCGCGCACCACGTTGGCCACATGCGTCTGCAGGGCCAGGCCATCGATGCGGCGCGGGTCGTGCAGCATCAGCGCGCCCAGGTTGTAGCGGTGGATGGCCAGTTGCTCGTCCAGGTCGGTCAGGTGGCGCCAGGCTTTCAGCTCGAACTGCCGGTGGGGCACCACGCCCATGGCCGGCGCGCCCACCAGCACCAGCCGCTCGGCCAATTCGGGGTGCGCCGCCAGCAGCAGGCCCGCCGTCATGCCACCAAAGGAGAACCCCACCAGATCGCAGGGCGCGTTGCCCAGCAGCAGTTGCAGCCCCTCGCGCAGGGGGGCCACCAGCGCATCGGCATCGCCACCCGACAGCGGCGCCGCCGAATCACCAAAGCCAGGCAAATCAGGCACCCACAGCTGGCGCCCGGCGGCCACCAGCGCATCCAGGTTGCGCACCCAATGCGTCCAGCTGCCGCTGCCGCCATGCAGCAACACCAGCGGGCGCACGCCCGGCCGGGCCGGGCCCCAGACATGCCAGACCAGATCACCTGCTCCGCAGGGCGTGGTGTGGCGCGCGGCTTGGGCGGCCAGGCGCTGCACCTCGGGTGGAAGTGACAAATCGATCATTCCTGGAGCCCTGCCAAGCCGTCAATCGCCAGGCCATAGCCCTTCACGCCAAAACCGCACATCACGGCTTTGGCGGCGGCAGAAATATAGGAGTGGTGGCGAAAGCTCTCGCGCGCGTGCACATTGCTGATGTGCAGCTCGATCAGCGCCACGCCCGTGCCCTTGATGGCATCGAGCAGCGCCACGCTGGTGTGGGTGTAGGCGCCGGCATTGAGCACCACGCCCGCCAGTTCGCCCTTGGCGTGGAAGGCACCGGCTTCATGAATCCAGTCCACCAGCGCACCCTCGTGGTTGCTTTGGTGAAAACGCAGCGCAAACCCGTGGCGAATGCACACTGCAGCGCACAACTGCTCTACATCGAACAGCGTCTGGGCACCATACACGGCGGGCTCGCGCGTGCCCAGCAGGTTCAGGTTGGGGCCATTCAGGACAAAAACGGTTTTCACAGGCATGCACTCCGGGCGATCCGCCTGCCACACCAGCAGGCCAGACGCCGGATTATGCGGTGCCCTCAGCCCCAGGCGCGGCGTTGGGCCCGCCCGCCATCCGGGGCCGAATCAGGCAGTCATGGCCGATGACGACCACCCCGCAGGGGCGAAATCAACGATCCCAGCGGTTGCCATGATCGCCACGCCCACCACGGTCACCACGATCCCGGTGGCCATGACGGTGCCCGCGATCACGGTAGTAATGGCCCGGTGGCTGCACGTAATAGCCGGGAGGGGCGTAATACACGGGCCGGGGCGGTGCGTAATAGACCGGTGGCGGCGGCTGGTAATAAATGGGCCGGGGCGCCACATACACCGGCGCGGGGGCCACGTAAACGGGATAGCCGCCATTGCTGACGCCCAACGCCACGCCTGGCGAATTCACGCCCACCGACCAATACACGTCGCGTGCCTGTGCAGTGCCAGCGCCCGCCAGCAGGGCCAGCGCCACACCGCCAGCAGCGGCCATGGCATAGATAGAACGGGTTTTCGTCATGGAAATCTCCTTGAGGGACAGAGGCAGCCAACCCACTGGACATGCCTCACTGGTACACAACGCACCACAGGGCCAAAAGGATGGCATGAAACGGGTCCGATATTGTTTCTGGACGTACACCCCACCCGCGCCCACCTTCGCCCACCTGCGCACGCGCCGCACCGCAACAAGCCGCCCCCTAAAATGGCCGCATGAGCACCCCCACCCCTGCCAACACCACACCCGCCGCCCACGCCGCAGCCACCGAAGCCGTCAAACCCAGTAACTTTTTGCGCCAGATCATCGAAGCCGATCTGGACAAAGGCACCTACGCCACCCGCCGCTGGGCCGGCAGCCCCGGCGACGCCGCCCACCACGCGGCAGGCCAGCCCGACTCGGCGAAGATCCGCACCCGCTTCCCCCCCGAGCCCAACGGCTACCTGCACATCGGCCACGCCAAAAGCATCTGCATCAACTTTGGCCTGGCGCGCGACTACGGCGGCGTGTGCCACCTGCGCTTTGACGACACCAACCCCGAAAAAGAAGACACCGAATACGTCAACAGCATCATCGACGCTGTGAAATGGCTGGGCTTTGACTGGAACGGCGCACCCAACGCCGCCCCCTACCAGGCCAGCGACTACTTCGGTTTCATGTACCGCGCCGCCGAGTATCTGATCGAAGCCGGCCACGCCTATGTGGACGAGCAAACCGCCGAGCAAATGCGCATCAACCGCGGCGACTTCGGCAAACCCGGCATCAACAGCCCCTTCCGCGCCCGCACCCCGGCCGAAAACCTGCGCATCTTCCGCGAAATGCGCGATGGCAAGCATGAGGATGGCAGCATGGTGCTGCGCGCCAAAATCGACATGGCCAGCCCCAACATCAACATGCGCGACCCGGCCATCTACCGCATCCGCCGCGCCACGCACCACAACACGGGCGACACCTGGTGCATCTACCCGATGTACACCTACGCGCACCCCATTGAGGATGCGCTAGAGCAGATCACCCACAGCCTGTGCACGCTGGAATTTGAAGACCAGCGCCCGTTTTATGACTGGCTGCTGGAGCGCCTGATTGAAACGACAAAACTACCCGACGGGCGGGTAGTGGGCGGCCTGCTGGCCAGCCCGCCCCCCCGCCAGTACGAATTTGCGCGCCTGAACCTCACCTACGTCATCACCAGCAAGCGCAAGCTGGCCCAGCTGGTGTACGACCACAAGGTGAGCGGCTGGGACGACCCCCGCATGCCAACAATAGTCGGACTGCGCCGCCGTGGCTACACGCCCGCCTCCCTCCAGACCTTTGCCGAGCGCATTGGCGTGACCAAATCCGACAGCTGGATCGACTACAGCACCCTGGAAGGCTGCCTGCGTGAAGACCTGGAACTCAAGGCCCACCGTGGCATGGCCGTGCTCAACCCCGTCAAGCTGGTGCTGACCAACTGGGACGCAGTGATGGGCACCGGCCACCTGGAGCCCTGCAGCCTGCCCGCCCTGCCCCACCAGAACCATGAAGCGACACAAGGCGTCGCGGAAGGGGTAGAAATCCCCGTGCGCCACTTCACCATCGGCAAAGAAGTGTGGATCGAACGCGAAGACTTTGAGGAAGTGCCCCCCAAGGGCTACAAGCGACTCTTCCTCGGCAACAAGGTGCGCCTGAAGGGCGGCTACGTCATCGAATGCACCGGCTGCACCAGAGACGCTGACGGCAACATCACCGAAGTGCTGGCCACCGTGGTGCCCGACACTAAGAGCGGCACCCCCGGCGCCGACAGCGTGAAGGTCAAGGCCGCCATCACCTGGGTGGGCGTGGCCGACGGCGTGAGCGCCGAAGTGCGCATGTACGACCGTTTGTTCCTGGACGCCCACCCTGACGCGGGCGGCAAGGACTTTATTGAAAGCCTGAACCCGAACAGCCTGAAGGTGGTGACCGCCATCGTGGAGCCGTCATTGGCCAATGCGAAACCGGATGACAAGTTCCAGTTTGAGCGGCATGGGTACTTTGTGGCGGACCGGGTGGACCACAAGGCGGAGAAGCCGGTGTTTAACTTGGCGGTGGGGTTGAAGGATAGCTGGGGGAAGTAACTTGTAGCCCCCACAAAAGACTTGGCGGATTCAAAAGTGAAGTGCAACACCCTGGATTTCAGTGAATGAGAGTGGAGTGCTGCGGGCTATTCACAAGCAGTTCGCGGTAGACCGCCAGCGGTGATCGTACTCCCAGCCCTTTCCTTGGCCGGTTGTTGATTTCATCGGCAATCGCATCGAGCTGCTCCTGGCTGTAGATGCTCAGATCCGTCCCTTTGGGCAGGTACTGGCGCACCAGGCCATTCATGTTCTCGTTGGAGCCTCTTTGCCAAGGGCTGTGCGGGTCGCAGAAGTACACGGCTATGCCGGTTTGCTCACTGAGCTTCTTGTGCATGGACATCTCCCGGCCCTGGTCGTACGTCATGCTCAACCGCATCGGCTGCGCAATGCCCAGCAGCTTGTCCGTGAAGGCCTGCAAGACGTTGGCAGCACTGGCCGGCTTGAACTCAGGCAGCTTGACCAGCATCACCAGCCGGCTGGTGCGTTCCACCAAGGTCCCGACTGCGCTGGCATTGCCTTCTCCCTTGATGAGATCACCTTCCCAGTGCCCGGGAAACTGGCGGTCTTCGATCTCGGGCGGGCGTACATGGATGCTCAGCATGTCGGGAATCTGGCCTCTGCGGTCCTTGCCCTTGCTGCGCGGCAGCCGCTTGTTGTGGGCGTGACGCAGGGTGGCGATCAGCTCTTTGCGCAGCTCTCCCACGGGCATGGCATAGATGCAGTTGTAGATGGTTTCGTGTGACACGCGGTATTCATGGCCCAGGGGATACAAACGTGCCAGTGTCAGGGCAATCTGCTCGGGCGA
Source organism: Acidovorax sp. JG5 (assembly GCF_017939685.1). NCBI lineage: Bacteria > Pseudomonadati > Pseudomonadota > Betaproteobacteria > Burkholderiales > Comamonadaceae > Acidovorax > Acidovorax sp. JG5. The sequence goes on along the minus strand of NZ_JAGKSE010000029.1, from coordinate 338 downwards.
CCAGCGCAGCCGCAGCAGATGGATCACCAGGCAGGACAAGATCGACTCGGGATGCAGCTTGATAGCTGGTCTGCCACAGCGTCTGCGCTGCAGGGACTGGCACTGGGCATGTGCGCTGCCATAGCCAGATGAAGATGCATTGCGCTCCAGTTCGCGGCTGATGGTCGCCGGGGAGCGGTGCAGTTGCCGGGCAATTGCTCGTACGCTGTGGTTCTGCTGCCTCAGGCTGGCGATGGTGACACGGTCTTCAGGCTGAAGCTGGTGATAGTGCGAGGAAGTGGTTGGCATCTGCGGACCTTACAGGTTGGCAGGTGTTGCACTTCACTTTTGAATCCGCC
>NZ_JAGKSE010000028.1:0-36499 GCF_017939685.1 Acidovorax sp. JG5 | reverse complement strand
ACCGTGGGTTAAGAGCTACACGAAACAGGGGCAAGGTCAGTGCCGAGCATGTTCTCAACGTGTTGGCCCGCCTCAATGCCAAGCCTGTGCCAGATTCTGTTGAAACCACCCTGGCGCTTAAGGCACCACCGCTGGCCAATACCCAACGCTACGACAGTCTCAGAGAACTGGGCGCTGATGTACAGGTCGTACAGACCCAGGAGATCAGCCATGCGTTGTGATGTCAGCACTGAACTCAAAGAGCTGCGCCTGCACGGCATGGCGCATGCGTGGGATGAATTGACAACACACGAGGGCAAACCAAATGATGTGGGCATAGGGGGTTTTGCCCACCGCAACGACCACACGCTTTTCTACCGGATAAGGATTCGCAGGCAAGGCCAGCAGGCATGGCTTCTCTTGTTCAAAGGCCTGTCCCACCGTCAGGGTTTTGTCTTCCGGGCAAGGTCGCTCATCGGCGGGGCCAGCGAGAAGCGCAAGAAGATGTGCCGTGACCAGGACAAGACGGCCACGAACGCCATCAGGGGGCGTTTGGCTTTACCGATTTGCAGGTGACCAAAGTGGCCCAAGTCAATTTGGCCTTGTTCACCGGTGAGGGTGACCAGTCGCAGATACGCCTCAGGGATGGGGCGGGGTCGATGGTGGGCGATGAGGTGGCGAAAGTGGTCAGGTCCGCCTTGGTAGCCGCGCACTTTGACCATGGCGTACAAGCGGCTGGCCCTGAGGTCAGGGAACTTCTTCAAGGTCTCCAGAATGAACGGCAGGTACCTGTCTATAACGTTTGACTCCTGTCGCGGTTGGCAAATTCTGCGAATAAATCTGCGTTTCCCTAGCACCCACGGGCGATGGCGAGCCGGGCGTGAAAACCATCTGGCTGGGCATGCAGCGCATCCTGGACTTCGCCGCTGGCCTCAGGTTCTCACGTGAGCTTCAGGCGGCACGGCGTTGTGTATAACGAAATGAGTTGAGCCTCCTCAAAACCCGGGGCCGTTCAAAATGACTATCTAGTGCATCTTTAGCCTTATTGGGGTATTCCCTATGGAAATATTCTTGTGCTTCGGGTTAACATCTGTATAGGTTCCTAACCACTAATGATGTTAGGTGGATGAGATGAAGATATGCAACTGCGAATGCGGTGATTGCCAAGCATCAGTTCTAGAGATGCTAATTGAAAGGAAATAAGTGAACATGACTAAGAGCAACGCCACAGCAGGTGATATACAGACCCTGGTACCAATTTGCGCGGCAGATTCGTTGGCGCCCGGCCAGATGAGGGCGTGTGACGTTGCCAATCTTCCGCCGCTGGCGATATATAACCTTGATGGCGAATACCTGGCGACCAGCAATATTTGCACGCACGAGGTCGCACTGCTGACCGATGGTTACTTCGAGGGTGAGCTTGTTGAGTGTGCGATGCATGGTGGCAGCTTCAATGTGCGCACTGGCGAGGCGAAAAGCCTCCCATGCAAAGAGCGTCTGCAGGTTTTTTCTGTGGTCGTCAAAGATGGCCAGGTGTTTGTCAAAATATGATGCGCCCTCAAGCAAAGACGGCTATGAGTCCACAAAGCTTTCAAGTCAGAATTGGCGCCGGTGACACGCCCGTCTTTCAGTGTTCCACTGATGAAACGCTACTCGCTGCGGCGCTCAAGGCTGGGCTTGGATTTCCCTATGAATGTCAATCCGGATCGTGCAGCAGTTGCCGCTTTCAGTTGCTGGAGGGCGATGTCAAGGATTTGTGGTCGAATGCGCCGGGTTTGAATGCCGAAGCGCGTGAATGCGGCATGCACCTCGGCTGCCAGAGCACACCAGGTAGTGACTGTCGAATCAAGCTGCGCTTGAAGCCGGGCTATGTCCCGCAGGTGATTCCGACGCGTCAGCATGCGGCGTTGGTCGATGTCGTGCCACTGACGCAAGACATGTTCGAGTTCCAGTTTCGTACGGAGGCTCCAGCTGAGTTTTTGCCTGGCCAGTATGCGCTGCTTCGCTTGCCTGGCGTGGTCGGCACAAGGGCGTACTCGATGAGCAACCTGCCCAATGGCATTGGCGAATGGCATTTCATCGTCAAACGCAAACCGGGTGGTTGTGGAACCGCGGTGCTGTTCGATGTGCTGAAGCGAGGTGATGCTATTGAGTTGGAGGGTCCTTACGGGACGGCTTATCTGCGTACCGAAACCGGTAGAGATGTCGTCTGCATTGGTGGCGGCTCCGGACTTTCTCCGATGTTGTCAATCCTGCGCGGCGCAGTGTGCAATCCGGCAATGACCGAACGGCGCCTGCTGATGTTCTATGGTGGCCGAACGCCGCTGGATCATTGCGTTGCAGACGTGTTTGCGGGTGAGCCTGAGTTGAAGCGACGTGTCGAATTATTTAGCGCGATCTCCGATGTAAACGCTGAGAGTGCCAATTGGGATGGTGAGCGCGGATTGATCCATGAGGTGCTAGCGAAGCACATCGGCCCGAACCCAGGGCAATACGACTTTTATTTCTGCGGCCCGCCACCTATGACGGATGCGGTGCACAAGCTGTTGGTTCTAAATTACCGTGTGCCATCTGAACAACTACATTTCGATCGCTTTGTTTGAGTCGTATGTTTTCCGCCGAAATAAATCTAGTAGCTAATCCCCCGGTTTTGCCGGGGAGGCAAACCGCAATTTAATTTTTAACTAAAGGATGAACGAACATGGCATGGCTTGAAGGACAAAGCGTTTTTTTGACGGGTGGTGTTGCAGGTCTCGGTCGAGCGCTCGTAAAAAGACTTGTAGAAGAAGGTGCCAACGTCACTGTGTTGGATCGAAATGCACGGGGGCTTGATGAGCTCGTTGAAAGTTTTAAGGGACGGGTCGCGGGCTCGCCCGGCGATGTGCGCAACTTGGCCGATAACCGCAAGGCCGTCGAACTGGCTGTGGAGCGTTTCGGCAAGCTGGATACTTTCATCGGCAACGCCGGCATCTGGGATTATTGTGTCCCCCTTGTCGACCTGTCGGACGATGCCATCAGCGAAGCCTTTGATGAGGTCATTGGAATCAATCTAATGGGCTACGTGATGGGCATCAAAGCCGCAGCGCCGGCGTTGGTGCGCTCCCGAGGGTCAGTTATCTTGACCCTGTCAAGCTCCGCTTTCTATGCAGGTGGCGGCGGCGTGCTCTACACCGTAGCCAAGCACGCGGCAGTGGGACTGATTAAGCAGGCGGCGCATGAGTTGGCCCCCTATGTGCGCGTCAACGGTGTGGCACCTGGCGGGATTGCTTCTGATCTGCGTGGACCGAAGTCGCTTGGGATGGGTGAGCAGTCGATAACCTCTGTACCCTTGGCCGACCTCGTCAAAGACATTGCCCCGATCGGCAGGCTGTCTGACACAGAGGAGTACACCGGTAGCTATGTCTACCTGGCTTCTGCCCGCAACTCAGCACCAGCAACCGGCGTGATCATCAACTGCGATGGTGGCATGGGTGTGCGAAGCGTCCTTGGCCCTGCCAGCGGTGGCAAGGGCTTACTAGAAAAATTCGGCGGCTGAGGGACAACTTCTCGGCATGCCAGTGTTAGGTGGTTGACTTATTACAGGAGAAACAGATGAGTACCAATCGTACCCAGGTCGACGTGGAATCTCTCGTTGACGTTAAAAACGGCTTACAAGCCAAGAGAATTTTTTGGGATCAACAGATCTACGATCTTGAAATTGAAAAGATTTTTGGAAAGTGCTGGCAATTTCTCACGCATGACAGCTTGATTCCGAATCCTGGCGATTTCACCACTGGCTACATGGCCGAAGATGAAGTGATTGTCACGCGGCAAGACGATGGATCCGTAAAAGCATTTCTGAATGTTTGCACTCACCGTGGCGCTCGGCTTGTCGCGGCGGAAGCCGGCAATGCGCGTGCGTTCAGTTGCACCTATCACGGCTGGACTTTCGGCATGGATGGTGCCTTGAAGGTGGTGCCGATGGAAAAAGAGCTCTATCGTGAGTCTTTGGATAAATCGAAATTCGGCCTTCGGGAAATCCGCGTTGAAAGCTACAGAGGTCTTTATTACGGAAACTTCGACGCTCAAGCGCCCAGCTTGAATGACTATCTTGGTGACGTGAAGTTCTACCTGGATATTTGGATGGATATCAATGGCGGCATTGAGTTGGTCGGGCCACCAAGTCGATCATTGTTGAACTGCAACTGGAAGACGCCCGCCGAAAATTTCGTCGGCGATGCCTACCACGTGGGGTGGACTCACCTCGCATCCCTGATGGCGCTTGGCGGCGAACTTGCGGCGATTGGTGGAGGTGGGGGCCTGCCCAACGAAGGTCTTGGTATGCAGGTGACATCGCGATTTGGGCATGGCTTTGGCGTCCTTTGGGATACTGCCCCAGCGACACATGCTATTAATTCCAAGGCGGGCACTCTCTACCGGGAGTGGTTTTCCAGCAGGCGTCCCAAGATGGTGGAGAAGCTTGGAGCGAAAGTCGGTCGCATTTATGGTTCGCACCTCAATGGCACGATTTTCCCGAACAATTCCTACCTTTTAGGTACCAACACGTTCAAGTTGTGGGTGCCACGTGGTCCTCATCAAATTGAGGTATTCACGTGGGCGATCGTGGAAAAAGAGATGCCAACCGAACTGAAAAATGCCGTTGTATCAAGCATGAATTCGCAGTTCGGAATTGCTGGGATGCTTGAAGCCGACGACAGTGACAACATGGAAACCATGACGCAAAACAACCGGGGGGGAATGACCCGTGAAGGGAAGTTGAACTCACAACTGGGGCTCGGTTTCGACAAGTTGGATCCCGACTTTCCTGGGGTGATCGGGCAATCTGCCATTGGTGAAACGTCTTACAGAGGGTTTTACCGGGCCTACAAGGAAATTATGGGCGCCGACAACTGGGAGGCGATCTTGAAATTAGATCCGGATGCCTGGAAGCATGAACTCATGGGTCAATAACAGGCAAATCAGCAATCTAGGAGATGAAAATGAACGAACTCATACCAGTGCGTGGATCTGAAAGCGAAGAAGTCGTCAGCACGCTCTATCGAGAAGCTCGGCTGCTCGACCATGAAGAATATCGAGAGTGGATGAAAATGGTTCATCCAGATATCCAATACCAAGCGTACTTCCAACAACTTCGGAACCGCAAGGACAAAAGATACAAGCTTCCTGACAAAGTTTATACGATTGATGAGCGCCAATTTTTTTTGGATGCGCGCATCAGGCAATTTGAAACGGGCATGCAATGGTCCGTTGACCCACCGGAGCGGTTTCGGAGGTTCTTGTCAAACATCGAGGTTTTCAAGGCCTCAAGTACTGGCAACTATCAGGTTTTCCTCAATGTCTTCGTTGTGCGTAACCGCCGTGTTCATGATGAAACCACCTATTCCTATGGTCGTGAGGAAGAATGGGTCAGAGGTGAAGCAGGATTGCAGTTACTCAAGAGAGTCGTGAGTCTCGATGAGCGGTTTCTTCATGGTAAGAATTTGAACTTCTTCTTGTGATCAATTGAAGACACTGAAAGCATGAACAGCTTTTTAACTTCGTAAGAAAAGCGGACGGTCTACCGTCAACCTCCGCTGGTTCCTGGCTGACCTTCATTTACTCAAAATGCATTATGGCAGCTTGTGGCATGGCCGTTTTACTTCCAGGAAATGCTTCTATGCTTTCCTTCTATTTTGACTTTGTGAGTCCGTTCTCCTATCTCGCCAGCATTCGGTTGCCTGAGATTGTGCAACGCTATGGCATTTCGGTTTCTTACAAGCCGATTGATATTGCATGTGCCAAGCGTGCGATTGGCAACGTGGGGCCGTCTAACCGGGATATGCCGGTCAAGCTCACCCACCTTTCCAGGGATCTGCAACGCTGGGCGCAACGATATGGCACACCGCTGAAGTTCCCTCCAAGCTTCGACTCCCGACGTTTGAATACAGGTTTCTTCTATGCTGCAGGGGAAGCTCGCGAGGCCGAGTATGTACGCCGCGCTTTTCACCTGACCTGGGGTATGGGGCAAGCGTTTAGCGGTGAACCGGTATTGCGATCGATTGCCTCAGAGATGGGTTGGAATGTCGATGACTTTATGCAGTTCACAGATTCCGTGGATGGCGCAAATGAATACAAGCAGTCGATCGACGAAGGGATTGCACGCAGCGTCTTCGGCGTCCCAATGGTGGTGATCGGAGACGAAATGTGGTGGGGAAATGACCGCCTCGATTTCGTCGACGAATACTTGCAATCGCGCGCCTCGAATTGAGATGCGTATCACACCCTCGATCCAACTGTGGCGAGAATCTGGCATTCTTTCTACAAGCGATAACGATGCACCAAAATCTATTTCAGGCGATGGCGAGATCATGCGGTGCAATGCGTCAGCGGCAAAGTCGGCTACGACGAGGATTGATTTTTTTTTGCTATCAAGTCACATATGAATCACATCCAGTCATGACATCCTCCTGTTTAACGCTTTCCATCCCGATGAAAATGCGCAAGTCTCTCACTCGCAAGGCCTTAGTGGGAGCTGCTATACGGATGATTTCTGATGGCCGCATGGATAGCGCGACGATCGACGACATCGTCGGCGAAGCGGATGTTGCCAAGGGAAGTTTTTACAAGCATTTTCCGAATCGCGATGCACTCAAGGCGCATGCTCATGATGCCGTTCGGGCCGAATTGTTTGTGATCATCAATGCGATAAGCGCCGAGGTCGAGGATCCCGCAACATATCTCACGCTGGGTTTGCTGGCTGCGTTTCGTTTTGGGCTGGAAAACAAGATCACGGCACGGGTGCTGCTGCACATGCCTGCAGATGTTGTTAATCCGGCGCGGGCAGACAACGCGCCTATCTTGGCCATGTTTCACCGAGGGATTCAACAGGGCATTTTCAAGCTATCCAGCCTGGACGCCGGTCTGGTTTTGCTGATGGGTTTGACTGATCTTGGTCTTGCTCGTTTGCTGGAAGTGCAAAACGAATTCCTACATCTGCGCGAGGTGATGCAAGGCATCTGCATGGCATTGCTGCGTGGTTTGGGGGTGAACAATCGGCGTGCCGAACGAATCGTCAAGGACGCGATGAAAAAGGTGATCGACTCGCAAGCTATCGTCGCAACCATTCAAAATCAGCACCGTAGCGCGCTCTAGAACCGATTGTCCCATGACCCAATTTTTCAAATCATCTGGTTTTAATAGCAGAGTTATAAATTCACATAGGAGACTCAAATGATTAAGAAACTCTACGGTGCCCCTGGCGCCTGCTCACTGGCCGCACACATCGCGTTGCATGAGGCTGGTTTGACTTTCAATTACGTCCCTGTCGACCTTCGAACCCGCCAGACCTCGGACGGCCGCAGCCTGGCTGACTTGAACAGCAAGGGATACGTGCCAGTGCTTGAGTTGGAGGACGGGCAGATTCTGACTGAAGTGCCGGTTGTTCTGCAGTACATTGCTGACCTCGCGCCGGAAAAAGGACTGGCACCACCAGCGGGCGCGCTGCCGCGCTCTCGACTGCAGGAGTGGCTCTCTTTCATTAACAGCGAACTTCACAAGGCATTCGGTCCGTTGTTCATGCCGGGGGCCAGCGAAGAAGCCAAGGCACAAAGTCGTACGAGAGTGCTACAGCGGCTGACTTGGGTCGATGCGCAACTTGCCGGGCGGACCTATCTTGTTGGCGAGCAGTTCACGGTTGCTGATGTCTATCTGTTCGTCGTTGCTGGCTGGACGAAGTTCACCGGCATCGATGTTCAGGAACTGACGCGGCTGGGTTCTTACCTTGGGCGCATCGCACAACGGCCAGCCGTTGAAGCAGCCATGCGTGCAGAAGGGCTGGTCAAGTAGCGCAAATTGCCTTGCACTTTGGATGCAACCCACGCATGAAGCATTTTATAACTCAACTAACTCAACTACAGAACCCGATGAAAATTACCCCCGCTGATTTCCGCGGTGTCTTCGGCATCATGCCGACGCCCGCTACCGAGGATGCCAGTAAGTGGCAAACGCAGCAATCCGTGAACCTCTCGGAAACCGAAAAGATGGTTCGGTTTTTGAACACGGCCAAGATTGACATCTTGGCGACAACCGGTACGTTCGGTGAAGGTGCCACGCTGACTTGGCCTGAAACGCAGCTCTTTGTAGACTGTGTCGTACAAACCAACAAACGTTCGCGTCCCTTGTTTGCCGGTGTGACGACCCTGAATACGCGCGACACGATTGAGCGTGCTCGTGTGTTGGTGGCCATCGGTGTCGATGGCCTGTTCGTTGGACGCCCGATGTGGTTGGCTATGGATGACAAGTCGATCGTCCGCTATTACCAGGACATTGCTGCTGCGCTACCTGGCGTACCGATGGTGGCCTACGACAACCCGGTGGCGTTCAAAGGCAAGATTTCCACCGAGGCCTACCTGGAACTGGCAAAGATCCCAGAGGTGGTTGCTGCCAAGCACACCGGTGGGCCTGCACTGGCCAAAGACATGCGTGCTGTGGGTGAGAAGATGCGCATATTGCCCTTGGCTACTGCGTGGCTGGCTGCAGCCCAAGAATTGCCAGAACTTGCCCTCGCTGCTTGGTCTGGCAGCGTGGCATGCGCACCTACTGTGAACATGGCGCTGTCGCAAGCCATACTGGCAGGTGACTGGCAGCGCGCCAAGGAGCTTTCAGAAAAGTGCAACTGGGCGGAGTCGGCCATGTTTGTGGGCGGAGATTTGGCGGCCTTTATGGACTACAGCATCCAGATCGCTCATTTGCGTTTTGCAGCAGCCGGCCTTGTAAATCCGGGTCCTCCGCGACCGCCTTACCTTGAGTTGCCGGACAACTACCGCGACGGTGCCATCGAGTGCGGTCGCCGATGGAAGCAGCTTGAGAGCGAATTCTCGGCCTGATCTCAACCCCCTATCTCTTTCAATCCAACAGAAAGGTTTATGACCATGAGTGACCATTCGAAACCAGTGACAGAAGACGTCGTTCCGTCGGAACTCCGTCAGTCCTACAAAGACAACAGTATTGTTCCCCTTTGGGAGAGTGTTCCGGCGACAAGCTTTGGAAAGCAGATTGAGGAGGCGCAGATCTGGCGCTGGTCTACCATGTTACCGATCATCCAAGAGACCGCCAAGATGCGCGCCACACACGTACTGGATCGACGCGTGTTGCTGATGACGAATCCGAAGCGACTCCATGTTTGGGATGAGGCAGGCACAGGCCCGCTCATGTTCGACTTTCAGTGTGTGATGCCTGGTGAGCGGGCTGGTGCCCATCGTCATCCGATGAACGCCTTGCGCTTTGTCGTGCAATGCACCGGGGGCGTCAAGTCCATCGTGGATGGCAAGGACTGCGTAATGGAGCCCGGTGATCTCATTCTTACACCTGGTTGGTGCTGGCATGAACATGTCAACGAAGGAAAGGATCCCATCATCTGGCTTGATGTTTTGGATGTGATGCTGCATCACTTTCTGGGCACCACGGGCTTCCAGCCTGGCCCTGCACGCGATGTGCGACCCCAGTTGGCGGACTCGGCATTCACGGCAGCAGGCATCGTGCCTAAGCTCGATGGCAGCGACCATGCAAGCCGTAGCTATTCACCCATCTTCCGCTATCCGTGGGTAGATGCGGTGCGTGCGCTCGTTGCCTCACCTGCGGCACCAGATGGTTCCCGGGAGGTGCGCTACGGCAACCCGCTAACTGGCGGTCCCTCCATGGACCTGATCGACAGCACCTTGCTCCAGTTGGAATCCGGGAAATCGACGCGCAAGTACAAGAGCTCCGCAGCGGCAATGTGCTTCGTCGTCGAAGGCCATGGGGTCAGCCAAATCGGTGAAAAAACTATCGAGTGGTCGCCTCATGATGTCTTCACGATGCCGGCCAACCTGTGGGCCAGCCATCAGGCCAAGGGCGGCACAGCACGCATTTTCCAGGTTTCAACCCGCGAGATTTACCGTCGCCTGGGCCTTTTCACAGAAGCGTTTGGGGAGTGAACCGATGCACACTGAACACGCCTACGCGTTGCCGGAGTGCCGCAATCTGTTCTACGGCGGACGCTTTCATGTGCCGCAAGGAGGCTACGGTCGAACTCTGAACCCCGCGACCCAGGAGGATCTGGGGCCCGTCTCCAACGCCAACGCAGCAGATGTGGATGCCGCTGTACAGGCGGCTCATTTGGCATTTCAGTCATGGCGCCATACGAAGCCAGCGGTTCGTGCTGCGGCGCTGCGGGAGTTCGGTAACAGGCTGCGGACCCACGCTGAGGAGCTGGGTTTTCTGGATGCCATCAACTGCGGCAACCCCGTGCGCGAGATGGCAGCGGACGTGCATTTTGCCGCAATGCAGGTCGACTACTTCGCGGGCTTGGTTCATGAAGCCAAAGGCGACACCCTTCCAATGGGGGATGGCGTGCTCAATTACTCGGTGCGCGAGCCCTACGGTGTGGTCGCGCGTATCGTGGCTTACAACCATCCGCTCATGTTTCTCGCGGCCAAGTTGGCAGCGGCCGTCGCGGCAGGTAACACCGTCATCCTGAAGGCTGCGACGCAAGCCCCCTTGTCCGCTTACCGCCTGGCTACATTGTTGCAGGATGTCTTTCCTCCCGGCGTAGTCAATGTGCTTAGTGGCGACACACCGTGCGGACAAGCGCTCGTCGACCATCCTTTGGTCAAGAAGGTGTCGTTGATTGGCTCCACCGCCACGGGCAAATCAATTTTGCGCTCAGCAGCCGAGAAGGTGATGCCCGTAAGCCTGGAGCTGGGTGGAAAAAATCCTCTGATCATCTGTCCAGAGGCGGACATGGACAAAGCCATTGAGGGTGCGGTCAAAGGGATGAACTTCACTTGGGCGGGGCAGAGTTGCGGCTCGACATCTCGCTGCTTCGTTCATCGATCAGTATACGACCGAGTCATTAAAGAGATGGTGCAGAAAATTTCACAACTTTATCGTTGTGGACTGCCAACGGATCCCGCGACCACGATGGGCTGCCTGGTGTCCAAGGCGCAGTACGAAAAGGTCATGTCCTTCATTGATTCCGCTCATAAAGAGGGCGCTCGTCTTGTGTGCGGTGGCGTTCGTCCGAGCGACAAAGCGTTGGACAACGGCTGGTTTGTAACGGCTACCGTGTTTGCTGATGTCACCCCTGCCATGCGTTTGTTCCGCGAAGAGGTGTTCGGCCCGGTCTTGGCTGTGATTCCATGGGACGAAGAGGAAGATCTGCTGCGCATGGTCAATGGGCTGGATTTCGGCTTGACCGCTTCAATATGGACAAAGGATCTGGCCCGCGCCCATCGCCTGGCATCTCGCGTTGAGTCCGGCTATGTATGGATCAATCACGTCAGTGCCCACTTTATCGGGGCAGACTTTGGTGGCTACAAGCAATCAGGTCTTGGGCGTGAGGAGGGTGTATCTGAATTGCTTGCATGGACCCAGACCAAGAATGTTCATGTGGTGTTGTGAAGCGACAACTAGCTTGACATTCACCGCGTGTCAGGCTTTGCGCTTTCTGATCGATGAGGCTATTTGTTGCGCTTCTATGCGAGGTCCTCTACCGTCGACGGCAGTCCGTTTGGTTTCCGTGGCCTGCCTTTCTTCCTCCCGAAGATGGAGCTTGGTCGGAGATTCTTTGACTGCAGATTGCAACTCAAACTGCGCGATTGCATCGGCGGCGGCGCTGCGCACTGTGCCCAACATAGTCTTCAGCAATATCTCCTGCGCTTGCGTGAGTCCGCCCAGCAGGATCGAGTTGGCCTCGCCTGCGGCACGCAACAGAGGCGTTTTCAACTTGAGTGCTTTATCGGTGAGGTAGATGCGCAGCTTGCGTCGGTCAAGCGTATCCCTCTGGAAGTGGACAAGGCCCTCTTTCTCCATAGAACGCAGCATTTCAAGCGTCGAAGGCTGCGTTGTGCCAAGTCGGTTCGCCAGTTCTCTCTGTGTCACGCCGTCCGCCTCAAAGAGTGCACGCAGCACGTACCAGCTACCACCACGAATACCGAGTTGGGCAATGCCAGGGTAGAGCAGCCGCTTGACGTGGCGAGCCGTGTCAGAGATAAGAAAACCGAGGCTGCTGTCCAAGTTCATTGGAAAAACTCGTTCTGCGGGGGGGGGGGGGCAACTTTGAGGGGATGCGTTTATTTGTCACTTGAGGGGCGTGCTAGTGAAGTAAGAAGCAGGATCATATGACGATTCTTTGCTCTCGAATCGCTAGGGAAAATACCAATAGGAACCTAACTAATTTTAGGCTCTAATAACAGAAATCATATTCGTAGCCGTGGCTGAGTTGCACATAAGTGTTCATAGCTATGCTGCTGGGTCTGTATCCTTAATCTTTGTAAAAGGAGTTTTTATGGCAAACGTAACTGAACTGGGTTACTTGGGGATTTCCGTGAGCGATGCTGCTGCATGGAAGAACTACGCGACCGAGGTGATGGGTATGCAACTGGTCGACGAAGGTGAGGCTGATCGTTTCTATCTGCGCATGGACCTCTGGCATCACCGCATTGTGGTGCATACCGGTGGTGACGATGACCTTGCCTATGTCGGCTGGCGAGTAGCGGGTGCTCAAGAACTGGAGCAGATGGCTGCCAAATTGACGGCTGCAGGTATTGAGGTTCGTCGCGGCACCGAGGCAGAAGCTGCAGAGCGCCGTGTTCTGGGTCTGCTGAAGTTGCAGGATCCTGCTGGCAATGCGCACGAAATTTTTTACTCGCCACTGGTGGATGGGCACAAGCCATTCCACCCAGGACGTCCGATGTTTGGGGGCTTCAAAACGGGTGATCAGGGTGTTGGTCACATCATCCTGCGATCCGTAGACCCGGAGGCGACGATGCGCTTCTTTGCGGTGCTTGGGGTTACTGGAAGCTCTGACTACCTTTTGAAGTTGACAGATGGCACCCCGGTTCGGATTCCTTTCTTGAAATGCAATAACCGTGAGCATTCCGTGGCCTTGATGTTCGGTCCGATGCCCAAGCGTGCGAATCACCTGATGGTTGAATACCAGGACATGCGGGACTTGGGGCAGACGTTGGACAAGGTGCATAAGCATGGTATCGACATTGCTGTGCAATTGGGCGTGCATAGCAATGACGGAGCGCTGAGTTTCTATGCGGCCAATCCGTCTGGTTGGTTGTGGGAGCCCGGTTGGAGTGGGGTATGCGCACCGGCTCAGCAGGAGCACTTTCGCTGTGACGTTTTTGGGCATGACCTCGATAAAGCGCAATACGTCGGTGGCGTTAATTTTCGCAGCGAAGATTGACACGAATTTACTCACTTCCAGCGGGAGTGAGTTTCAGGGAATAAGGTCATTAAGGATCGAAGTAAGGAGATTGCTATGGGTGAAGAAATGAAGACTGAATCGAAAAAACCGGATTCTGCTCGCAGTGAGCTTGCTATGAAGTACTTCCAGGCGGAGTATGGCCATTTCATCAATGGTGAATGGGTCGGTGGATCCAGCAGCGAAAAAATCGCGATGATTAACCCTGCCAATCTGGAGGTGCTGTCCTATATCCAGTCAGGCAACGCTGAGGATGTAAACCGTGCCGTGGAGGCCGCCACACAGGCTTTCCCGAAATGGTCTCGCAGCACACCCAGTGAGCGTCAGGCTGCGCTCTATGAAATGGCGCGTCGCCTGCGCGCACGGGCCAATGATTACGCCGCGATGTTGTCGCTCGACAATGGCAAGCCTATCATGGAGGCGCTGCATATCGATATCCCAGCCACGATTGGGCAGTTTGAGTTGTTTGCTGGTGCTGCATTTGGTTTGCATGGGCAGACCATAGACGCGACACAAGGTGTGGCGATTATTCACCGCGAGCCGCTTGGTGTCGTGGCACAGATCATTCCCTGGAACGTGCCCCTTGTCATGATGGCGACAAAGATTGCGCCTGCTCTCGCTGCGGGCAATACCATTGTGCTGAAGCCGGCCGAGTCGGTCTGTTTGGCGGTCATGGAGTTCATCCGTGAGATGGCTGACCTGCTGCCGCCAGGCGTGCTGAACGTCATTACCGGCTACGGGCCAAATGTCGGTGAAGCGCTTGTGACCCACCCGAATGTCCGCAAGGTAGCGTTCACCGGCTCACGCCCGACCGCGCAAAAACTGATGCAATATGCCTCCGTCAATGTGATTCCTCAAACGCTGGAGTTGGGTGGAAAATCGGCCAACATTATTTGCGCGGACGCTGACATGGATGCAGCGGCAGAGTCCGCAGCCATGAGCATCGTGGTGAACAAGGGCGAAATTTGCTTTGCCGCGACACGCCACTTCGTCCATGAGTCAGTGATGGATGCATTTGTGGAGAAGGTTCAAAACATTCTTCGCAAGATTCGTGTTGGCGACCCTATGATCCCTTCGACGCAAATGGGGCCTCAGGCCTCCAGGATGCAGTTCGACAAGGTTCTTGGTTACCTCGATATCGGGCGCAATGAGGGTGCGACAACGGCGATGGGGGGTAAGCGCGCAACGGTGAGCGGATTTGAGCAAGGCTACTTTATTGAGCCGACCTTGTTTACTGATGTGCGCAACAAAATGCGCATCGCTCAAGAGGAGATTTTTGGGCCGGTCGGTGTGGTCATTCCATGGAAAGACGAGGCTCAAGTCATACGCGAGGCTAACGACACTGAATTTGGTTTGGCGGCTGGTCTCTGGACCAAAAACATCACGCAAGCCCATCGCATGGCGCGCGAGATCGAAGCGGGGACCGTGTGGGTCAACCGCTACTTCAACATGATCCCCAATGTACCGTTCGGTGGCTACAAGCAAAGTGGTTTCGGTCGCGAATTTTCACTCGACGTTCTGAGCCACTACACCCAACTCAAGAGTGTGATCGTTTCCCTGCAAGAAGGACCCATTGGGCTGTTTGACCATTAAAACCTTGGTCATTTTCATTTAGTAGGAAAAAGAATCGCTGCGTTACCGCTGTTTACAAGCAATGTGGCGATCATTCATAACCAAAGAAAGAGAGACGGCAATATGAAGTTCCTAAAATCACGGCGAAAGTACTTGATGCCGTCGGCCCACATTCGTGGCATTGCCGCATTGTGTGGTGGACTCTCCATCGGAGCGACACCTGCCTTGGCTGTTGTGCTTGACACAGGAAATCCTGACTTGAATCTCCGCTGGGACAATACCATCAAGTACAGCGCTGCGCGGCGTCTTGACGAGCCATCATCTGTTCTGATCTCGAATCCAAACAACGACGACGGCGACCGAAATTTTGGCAAAGGACTCATTTCCAGTCGCTTTGACTTGCTGTCGGAATTGGACTTCATCTATAAGAAGAACATGGGTTTTCGCATCAGTGCGGCTGCTTGGAACGATTCTGTTTATGGCCGTTCCAACGCCAACCCGGGTTTTCCCGGTGGCGCGTTCCCGAGCCAGACCTCGGTTCCCTACAACCAATTCACTGCCGGCACGCGAGATGTTCATGGCAGTGGCAGTGAGGTACTGGATGCTTTCGTCTTTGGTAAATTTGACCTGTTCGAGCGGAGCGCCTCGGTTCGTGCCGGTCGGCACTCGGTGCTTTGGGGCGAAAGCCTGTTTTTTGGTGCCAATGCCATTGCCGGTGCCCAAATGCCGGTGGATGCGGTCAAGCTTGTTTCCGTACCCGGTACGCCTTTTAAGGAAGGGATTCGTCCCGTCCCTATGGTTTCGGGGCAAGTACAGATCACCCCAGATGTCTCGGTTGGGGCCTACATACAGGTAGCTTCATCCAGAAGTCGTCTGCCCGCTGCAGGTAGCTATTTCTCCAACACGGATTACGCTGTCGATGGCGCTGAAAACATGTTTTTTGGGCCTGGTGCACCCAGCCCACGATTTTCCGATATGAAGGCCAAGGATTCTGGACAGGGGGGGGTGCAGCTGAAGGTGAAAGGTGGTGATATCGACTATGGTTTCTATCTGATTCAGTTTCACAACAAAATGCCACAAATCGTGCCGAAGCTTGGAATGACTCCGGTCGGGCCGGCTCCGGTGGGCCATTACATCGCGTATCAAGAAAAAATTAAGGCTTTTGGTGCCAGTGCCAGCAAGACCTTTGGCGATTACAACGTTGCAGCTGAGCTGTCTTTTCGCGATAACCAAGACTTGGCGAGTACGCAGGGTTTCGACACGAGCGCGCTCGCGCCGGTCGCAAATAATAACTCAAGCAATCCAGCCTATGCAGTCGGCCGCACGGCCCACTTGAATATCTCGGTGTTAGGCTCCGTGCCGCGTACTCCTCTCTGGGGAGAAGCTACGATTGCTGGCGAAATTGCTTGGAACCGTGTGCTGAAAATCACCAAAAACGCGACCGCCGCGGATCCAAATGCAACACGCGATGGTGTCGCGATGCGAGTCGTCTTTGAGCCGAAGTACCGGCAAGTCCTGCCAGGATTGGATCTAGGTGTGCCTATCGGCATCGGCTACGCGCCAAAAGGCTCCCGGCCATTGGCAATGACACCCAACGCCTGGATCCCTGAAGGGGGAGGGGATATCAGCATAGGACTAAATGGGACTTACCTGGATTCTTGGAACTTTGGTTTGAACTACACCCACTATTACGGTACAGCCCGCACGTTTAACACGGGAGCTAACCAAGCGTTCGGCTGGGGTCAAACCCTTCGGGATCGAGATTTCATCTCGTTCACCGCTCGTTACACATTCTGATTGGAAAAAAAATGAAATTTATGATCAAACCCATTTCCACGATCATTGCTTACGCATTTTTGGCTGGAGTAGCTCTTGCTGAGGTTTCAGCCGATGAAGCCGCTGCGCTGAAATCCACTTTGACACCCATGGGTGCTGAAAAAGCTGGCAATAAAGACGGTTCGATTCCCGCATGGACTGGTGGCTACACCACACCGACGCCCGGCTACAAAAAAGGTGGCCGCCGTCCAGACCCTTTCGCTTCCGACAAGCCTTTGTACAGTATCACTGCAAAGAATATGGCGCAATATGCAGACAAATTGACGGATGGCACAAAGGCGATGCTGCAGAAATACCCGGACACTTTCAGGGTTGATGTATATCCTTCAAAGCGCACTTATGTCGCGCCGCAATGGTTTTATGACAAGACGTTTGAAAACGCCACAAAGGTAAAGCTGTCGGGTCTCGATAATCCCTATGCTGTGGGGGCCTTGGGTGGCATTCCGTTCCCCATTCCGAAGAATGGTGCTGAGGTGATGGTGAACCATCAGCTTTCCTATAAGCTCGAACAAGTTTACGAAAGGGCGAAGAACTTCACTGTGAACAGCAGCGGTCAGGCTGTCTTGGTTTCACATTATGAAAATTACTTTACTTTCCCTTACAACACCAAGGGTGTAAATGTTGAGGATGGTCAGTGGTGGTACAAAGTCCGTTCGACCAATATCGGTCCGGCCATCCGAGCCGGTGAAGCGGTCATGCAGCACTTCAATGTCAATGAAGATAAAACACTGGGGTGGATTTACCTCACAGGGCAACGTCGCGTGCGCAAGATGCCGAACGCCTGCTGTGATACGCAGCTCTCGTTTGCTGCTGGTATCCTCAATTTCGATGAGCTAATCGTGTTTGAAGGCGACATGAGCCGCTTTGACTGGAAACTGGTCGGCAAGAAAGAAATACTGGTGCCTTACAACAGCAACCGCACAATGGTGCCAAGCAAGACTGCGGATGTGATCACGGGAGCCCACCTCAACCCTGATCATGTGCGTTGGGAATTGCATAGGGTTTGGGTTGTAGACGCCACATTGAAGCCAGGTAAGCGTCATGTGTCACCTAAAAGTCGTTACTACATTGATGAAGACAGTTGGTATGCCTTGCTTGGAGATCGCTGGGATGCGCAAGGAAAATTGGCGCGCACAATGTATCTCTTGCCCGTTGTGGCGCCGGATGTACCCGCTTTCATACGCAGCAGTTTCGGTCTCTATGATCTGATAGGTGGCAACTCTTACTTGGGTAGCCTGTACAACGATGAGTCGGTGCAGATTCGCGTTGAGGAGAAACCATTCCCCGCATCAACCTATTCGCCAGATTCGATGGCTAGTGAAGGTATTCGGTAAAGCTAAAAAGCTTAAGGGCGACGTGTTACATCTGGTGGATCGACCTTCGGTTGGTCGCTCCACTGTTGGCAATGGTGAGCCCGTGAGGCTGATGGAATCCGGATTTGGTTGAGTTGTTTATGTGGTGGAATTCTGATGAAAAAATTTAAGAAAGAGCGCTTTGACATCGGGCGACGCCGCGCCCTGTGCTTTGTAGCTACTGTGCCGCTGGTCAGCATGGAGGCGGTCTGGGCTAACCCCGTGCTTGATGCCTTGCGTCGTCCTGCGTTTGTAGCGCCGCACGTGAGGGGGGGCGTCTTGCTTGATGTTGCCAAGTCTGGCAAACGCATTGTCGCGGTCGGGGAGCGCGGTGCTGTTTTGTTCTCGGATGATGTTGGTGCCACATGGCAGCAGGCGAGTGTGCCAGTCAGTGTCACGCTGACCGCCGTCAACTTTGTAGACGAAAAGTATGGTTGGGTCACAGGTCACTCAGGTGTTGTGCTCGCAACCTCAGACGGCGGTGGAACCTGGCGGCTTCAGCTGGAAGGAAAGAGAGCCGCGGATCTATGGCGTGCAGAAGCGTCGGCAGGATCAAAGAACGACGATGACAGCGACAAGCGTTTGCAGGAGGCTCAACGCTTGGTGTCGGACGGCCCTGATAAGCCCTTCCTGGACGTGCACTTTTTCGATCGAAAGCGAGGTTTTGTGATTGGGGCCTATGGGCTTATTTTTGCAACCGCAGACGGTGGTGAAACCTGGTCGCCCTGGATGGATCGCTTGGACAATCCGAAGGCCCTGCACTTTAACGCGCTTGCGGTGCAGGGACAGCGCATTCTGATAGTCGGCGAGCAAGGGTTGCTGTTGCAATCCGTCGATGGAGGAAAAACCTTCGTCCGACTGAGCTCCCCTTACCCGGGCAGCTGGTTCGCCGTGGCTGCGTTGCCCGACGGCAAGTGGTTGCTGGCTGGTCTGAAGGGCAATATCTATACGTATAGCCCTGCCGGTTTCAGCCAGTGCGAGGTGCCCATTCCTGTCACGATTGGCTGTCTCTCGCTGATGCATGACGGTAGTGTGCTCGCCCTTAACCAGGCCGGGCAGGCATTGATCAGTCGTGATTCAGGGGGAAGATGGACGTCTGTTTCATGGCCGCCAGGCCCACCGTTGACTGCCGTTGTCGAACTTGATGGCAGTCGTCTGCTTGCCAGCAGCTTGCGTGGTGTTCGTGAACTTCCTTTTCCTAAGTGACCCTCATGTCAGTCGTTAACCAAACAGTCTCAAAGGATGAGCGAACACCTTTGACCGACTTCGATCCACGGTCAGGTTCAGCTATTGAACGGGCTCTTTTCAATCACCGCCAGCTGATCCTCCTTTTCTGCGCGGTGCTGACGGTCGTGCTCGGCTGGAGTGCCAGTAATCTGCGTGTCAACGCGAGCTTTGAGAAGATCATCCCCAGGAGCCATCCCTACATCCAAAACTTCTTCGCTCATCGTCAAGAGCTGGGAGGTCTTGGCAACGCTGTGCGCATCGCCGTCGCCACAACAGGTGAGTCCATCTATGACCCAAACTATCTAAAGGTACTTCAGCAGTTAAGCGACGAGGCCTTTTTGCTCCCTGGCGTTGACAGGCGCAATATGAAGTCGCTGTGGACTCCGAATACGCGATGGGTCGGCGTCACCGAGGAGGGCATGGATGGCGGTCCAGTCATCCCGGATGGCTACGACGGGTCGCCTACAAGCCTTGCCACGGTGCGTTTGAACATCGAGCGCAGCAACGAGATCGGTCAACTGGTCGCGTTGGATCAACGTTCTTCAATCGTCTATCTGCCCTTGTTGTCAAAAGACGCGAACGGTGTTCCGCTGGATTACGCTGATGTTTCTGATGCGCTGGAGACGCTCAGGGTCAAATATCAGAGTGATGGGATCAGTATTCACATCACCGGATTCGCGAAGGTCATGGGTGACCTGATTGAGGGTATTTGGCAGATGCTAGGATTCTTCGTCGCTGCCGTGCTCATCACGACGGCCATGCTCTATGCCTACACGCGTTGCGTGCGCAGTGCAGTGCTGGTTGTCAGTTGTTCGCTGGTTGCCGTGCTGTGGCAACTGGGGTTGATGCCCTTGTTGGGCTACGAGTTGGACCCCTACTCCGTGTTGGTTCCGTTCCTTGTCTTTGCGATCGGCATGAGTCATGGTGCTCAGAAAATGAATGGCATCATGCAGGATATAGGGCGTGGTGCGAATAGCTTGGTTGCTGCGCGCTACACTTTCAGGCGCCTTTTTCTTGCGGGACTGACTGCGCTGCTGTGCGATGCCGTTGGCTTCGGCGTCTTGATGGTGATCGATATTGAGGCGATCCGAGATCTGGCTTTCATTGCCAGCCTTGGCGTTGCAGTATTGGTCTTCACCAACCTGATACTGTTGCCGATACTGCTGAGTTATGTGGGCGTAAGTCCAGGAGCTGCTCAACTCAGTCTGAAGGAAGAGTTGGCGAACCAACGGAGCGGGGCACGACATCCGTTATGGAGACTGTTGGACTTGTTCACCCAGCGACGCTGGGCGGCAGGCGCCGTTGCGGTCTCACTGCTCCTTGGTACAGGTGGACTCGTGGTTGCGCAGCGCTTGAAGATCGGTGATTTGGAGTCTGGTGCACCTGAGTTGCGTGCCGACAGTCGCTATAACCGTGACAACACTTACATGACCGCACACTATGGAGCCAGCAGCGATGCCTTTGCAGTGATGGTCAAGACGCCAGACGGCGAGTGCAGCCAATATGACACCTTGATGAGGGTTGATGCGCTGGAGTGGAAAATGCGTGCTTTGCCGGGGGTGGAGGACACGAACTCTTTGGCATTACTGAGTCGGCGTGTGTTAGCAGGGTTGAATGAAGGCAGTACCAAGTGGTATGAGTTGATCAACAGCCAGTCGATGCTCAACACGATCACTTCCGGGGCACCCCGCGGCCTTTACAACGATACCTGCAGCTTGTTGACGCTGACGGCCTACCTGAAGGACCATAAAGCCGACACACTAACTTCCCTCGTCAACGAGGTGGAGGGCTTTGCCAAGGAAAACAACACTGAGCAAGTCCAGTTTCTTCTCGCCGCCGGCAATTCCGGCATTGATGCGGCGACGAACATTGTCGTCAGGGATGCGAACCGCGAGATGCTGTTTTGGGTCTACGGCGCGGTGATCGTTCTGTGTGCTATCACCTTCCGCTCTTGGCGTGCGGTGCTGTGTGCTGTGTTGCCGCTGATTCTGACCTCGGTGCTGTGCGAGGCTTTGATGGTAGCGCTGAACATTGGTGTGAAAGTGGCTACATTGCCCGTGATCGCATTGGGGGTGGGCATCGGGGTGGACTATGCGCTCTACGTCATGAGCATTCTTCTGGCGAGATTGAAGGTTGGCGATAGCCTCTCCGAGGCTTACTACCAATCGTTGCTCTTCACGGGAAAGGTTGTACTCCTGACTGGTGTCACGCTTGCCTTGTGCGTTGTCACCTGGGTGGTTAGTCCCATCAAGTTTCAGGCTGATATGGGACTCTTGCTCGCCTTTATGTTTGTGGGCAACATGATCGGAGCACTGGTGTTGCTGCCCGCGCTCGCACATTTTTTATTAAAACCAATGGTTTTGAAGCCCATCAATTGACGTAAGGCGTTGAAGTTTAACGAGGCGGGCTTGGAAGTGTCCGCCTCACGTCAAGCCAAATCCCGGATGGTTCATTGAGTTGGGGTAAAACGACCGTCAGTCGGTCGGGCAAGATGAGTATGTGATGATTGATGTCTTTGGGCTTTCACAAGATGCCTGAGAATATTATTTGTGGCGGTTTTTAGAATTTTCTTAAATACAAAGGATAAGTTATGGGTAAGTCAGGACTGTTGAATGCATCGGATATTCATGGAGTATGGTCAATTCTTCCGACACCATCCAAACCGGATGCGAGTGACTGGCGTGCGACTAACACCGTTGATCTGGATGAGACTGCCCGCGCCGTTGAAGGCCTTATCGCGGCTGGCGCGAACGGGATTCTGAGCATGGGTACTTTGGGTGAGTGTGAATCGCTAACCTGGGAGGAAAAGAAAGTCTTCATGCAAACCATCGTGGAGACCGCGAGAGGAAGGGTTCCAGTGTTCGTTGGCACCACAACGCTTAATACCCGCGACACGATCGAGCAGACAAGGTACGCCCACTCCATTGGGGCCGACGGAACAATGTTGGGAATACCAATGTGGTGCAATCCCTGCGTTGATATGGCTGTTCAGTACTACAAAGATGTCGCCGAAGCTGTTCCAGAGATGAATATCGCTATCTACGCGAATACCGAGGCTTTCAAATTTGATTTTCCCCGCGCGTTCTGGGCTCGGGTTTCAGAGATTCGGCAAGTCGTTGCAGCGAAATATATCGGTATCGAGTTCCTGCTGCAGGATCTACATCTGACCAAGCACCGCATGAAGCTGCTGCCGCTCGACTACCAATACTATGCTGCGGCACGTATGGATGACTTCGTTGATGCCTTCTGGTCCAGCGGTACCGTGTGCGGGCCATTGGTTTCGACGACGCTTCGCGACAAGGTCATCGCAGCTCGGCGAACCAAAGACTGGACCGATGCCCACGCATTTCAGGGTCGACTTGTGAAAACAGCTGCGCCATTTCCCGAAGATAGCTTCAAGACCTTTTCTATTTACAACGTTGCGCTGGAAAAAGGCCGAATCGATGCTGCAGGCTGGATGAACGCCGGCCCCGTTCGCCCACCTTATAACGACATCTGCCCAGCCAGCTATCTTGACTCCTGGAAAGCCTCAGGGCAACGGTGGGCCGAATTGCACAAGCAACTTGAAACGGAATCTTCGGGGAAATAGTCGAATGCTTGAGAGAAAGGGCAAAGACGATCGACTTTCACTTCGATTTCATGAGTCCTTTCAGCCACCAGGCTAACTGTAACGGCGGTTTATGTCTATGTCGGCCATGAATCCTTCAGGTTCGAGTGTCTTCGGTCTTTCCGGCTTCGAACAGCACCCGGGTCACCCCTTTTTAATGGGCTGCAGCGGCGAGTCCTACCAAACACGTCAACCACAAATGAATCTCGAATCTCTGCTAATCCTTGAACTTGCCGCACTGGGCATCGGTACCGGTTTTCTTGCGGGCTTGCTGGGCATTGGTGGCGGTATGACGCTGGTGCCGTTCATCACCATCATCTTGTCAAGCCGCGGTGTGTCGCCCGATTTGGCGGTGAAAATGGCCATCGCAACCTCCATGGCCATCATCATTTTTACATCCCTTTCGAGCGTTCGGGCCCACAATAAACGGGGTGCCGTGCGCTGGGACATCGTCAAACGGCTGGCTCCCGGCATTGTCGTAGGTAGCCTCATTGGCAGCTTGGGGGTGTTCGCGCTGCTCAAAGGCGCTTACCTGGCCATTTTCTTCGGCCTGTTCGTGATTTTTTCGGCAACACAGATGTTGCTTGACAAAAAAACCAAACCCAGACGCCAAATGCCTGGTACGGCGGGTCAGTTGGCGGCGGGCGGAGCTATTGGCTTTATTTCGGGCTTGGTTGGTGTAGGCGGCGGCACTATCAGCGTGCCCTTCATGACTCGGTGCAACGTGGCGATTCACAGCGCCGTGGCCACTTCTGCAGCGCTTGGAATTCCGATTGCCGTTACAAACGTGCTGGGCTACGTGATCGGCGGGCGAAACGTGCAGGACTTGCCGGTGGGCTCGTTCGGCTACATCTGGTTGCCGGCGTTGGGCATAATTGCCGTGTGCAGCTTCCTCGCCGCGCCGCTGGGCGCCCGGGTGGTACACAGCATTCCCGTAGACAAGCTCAAATTGGTGTTTGCCGGCAGTTTTTACTTACTCGCGGCCTATATGCTCTACAAGGGTCTCAGCACCTGAGTGAGGCTGAGCCTCCTAGTACATTGACACGAAAATAACGGCACATGATTACACTACGAATGTCGCCATTCGGCATAACGAGGAGTGGTCATGCGTCAGACGGAGCTGAACTTGAGCGAGGAGGAGCGCTCGACGATCGAAGCCATTCGCAGCAAAGGGGTGCATCAGGCGCGCGAGGTCAATCGAGCCCATGTGCTGTCATGCCTGGACCGCGACATTCCCGAATCTCAGATCATGGCAGTGCTTGGCATTGGCCGCACCGCCGTGTGGCGTGCTCGCGCCGCCTACTTGCAAGGCGGGGTGGAGCTGGCGGTGTTCGACGTGCAGCGCTCAGGACGCCCGCGCCAATACGACACCAACGCCGAGGCGAGTGTGATCGCCTTGGCCTGCTCAGCCCCGCCCAAGGGACGCCAGCGCTGGACCATGGTCGAGCTCGAACGGTGCCGCCCGCCAGGAGCCTGGCATGCAATCCGTGAGCCGGGAAACCGTTCGACGCATGCTCAAAAAAACTATTTCTCTTGTTCCTGGCACCGGGTAATGTGGTGCATTGGGGCGTTGACCGAGGAGTACCGTGCTCGGATGTATGTCCCGCTCGAACTGTACGCGCGACCAATATCCAAAGCCGAGCCGGTCATTTGCATCGACGAGAAAAGCCTGCAACTTATCGCCCATAGCCGACCTCCATTGGCCATGGCGGCGAGCAGCCCAACCAAGCATGGCTACGAGTACGTACGCAACGGCACCACCAATCTGTTCGTGGCTGTCGAGCCCAAGGCGGGACAGCGAATCGTATCTGTCACCGAGCGTCGAGGAAAGGTTGACTTCGTCGCCTTCATCAAAGAATTGCTCACTGGCGTATACGCCAAGGCACGACGAATTCACTTGGTGCTCGATAACCTGAACACGCACTTCAGAAAGTGCTTTGACGACGTGCTTGGCACGCGTGCGGCCGCCAAGCTCCTGCATCGGGTGGAGTTTCACTACACCCCGAAGCACGCGAGCTGGCTGAAGATGACAGAAATCGAGATTGGCATTCTCAGTCGCCAATGCCTGGATCGGCGCATTGCCAATCGTGAATTACTCGAATCCGAGGTTGCTGCCTGGCAGCAAGCCCGCAACGAGGAAGAGCGAACTATCGAGTGGCACTTTACTCGACAGGATGCCGACAAAAAGATGGGTCGACATTATGTTTCTCAACTTTCGTGTTGATGTACTAGAGCGGCTAATATTGTAATGCAAGACCTGACCCCAACACCACTAGCGAAATTTGCCTGGCATTATTTTTTCTGTTCGGCTGCCGCTGCAGCTGAGTCCATTTGCTGTGCCAGGTCGTCCGGTAGTTTGTTGTTGATGGCAACGGCGTAGAGCAGCACCAAGGCAACCACCAGCACGCCGCCGAAGATCGCCGCTTTGTGATTTTGCAAGTGAGCCTTTAAACCGCGAAAATTGAACCAGATATGAATGGAGGCGGCCACCACCATGACCAGGCCGAACAGCTTATGTACAGGGTGCATCTGGATGGTGAAAGAGGGTTTTTCAATGACAAACATCAATAGCCCGGATGTTGCCATGGCCAGGAAAGATACAGCCAGTGCGATAGCGGATAGTTTTCTTAACATGTGAAAGTCCTCTGGGGTTAACAGTAAACACGGGGGTAACACGGTGGCTACTAGCTGTCGTAGAGGATGCGGTTGGCGTAGACCAGCGTTTCCACCAGGGCCTCAGTCTTCATCCCGCCTGGCTCATCACCGGCTGGGCATGCTGGCGCTCATGCTCCTGCGCCTTGAGCAGGTCCAATGCGACGTCGACGATCATGTCTTCCTGGCCGCCCACCATGCGGCGCCGGCCCAGTTCCACCAAGATGTCGACCGCCTTCAGACCGTACTTCTTCGCTGCCACTTCTGAGTGGCGCAGGAAGCTGCTGTAGACCCCCGCATAACCCAGCGCCAGTGTCTCGCGGTCCACGCGCACAGGGCGGTCCTGCAGCGGTCGCACGGTGTCGTCGGCCGCATCCATCAGTTTGTACAAGTCACAGCCATGGTTCCAACCCAAGCGGGTGGCGGCGGCAATGAACACTTCCAGCGGGGCGTTGCCCGCTCCTGCGCCCATGCCGGCCAAGCTGGCGTCCACGCGGTCACAGCCTTCTTCGACGGCGACGATGGAGTTGGCCACACCCAGGCTCAGGTTGTGGTGGGCGTGCATACCGGTCTGGGTTTCGGGCTTCAAGGTGTCCTTGAAGGCGCGGAAACGGTCGCGCACGTCGTTCATGCTCAGAGCGCCGCCGGAGTCGACAACGTAGCAGACGGTGGCGCCGTAGCTCTCCATCAGCTTGGCCTGTTCGGCCAGGCCCTTGGGGGTCTGCATGTGGCTCATCATCAGGAAGCCAACGGCTTCCATACCCAGGTGGCGGGCATATTCGATGTGCTGTCTGGAGACATCGGCCTCCGTACAGTGGGTTGCCACACGCACGATGCGGGCGCCGGCGTCATAGGCCGCCTTCAGGTCGTGGACGGTGCCGATGCCGGGAAGCAGCAGGGTGGCGATTTTGGCATGCTTGACGACGCTGGCCACGGCTTCGATCCACTCGACGTCGGAGTGGGCACCGAAGCCGTAGTTGAAGCTGCCGCCTTGCAGGCCATCGCCGTGGGCGACTTCAATGGAGTCCACCTTGGCGTCGTCCAGAGCTTTGGCGATTTGCTTGGCTTGCTCGACGCTGTACTGGTGGCGGATGGCGTGGCTGCCGTCGCGCAGGGTGACGTCGGAGATGTAGATTTTTTTGTCCATGTCAGTTTCTCCTTCAGGCGGCGAGCATGCGAAGAGCCATGTGCTCGGCGGTGCGCAGGCCGGCGCTGGTCATGATGTCCAGGTTGCCGGCGTAGGCGGGCAGGTAGTGGGCAGCACCTTCGACTTCCAGGAAGATGGAGGTCTTCAAGCCGCTCATGCGGGGGCCGACACCGGGGATGTTGATGGGGTGGCTGGGCTCGATGCGGTCGAACTGCACCTTTTGTTTCAGGCGGTAGCCGGGCACGTAGGCCTGGACGGCGGCGGCCATGCGCTCGACCGATTCGGCGATAGCGTCTTCTGAAGCGAAGTCACTTAGGGTGTAGACGGTGTCGCGCATGATGAGCGGCGGCTCAGCGGGGTTCAGCACGATGATGGCCTTGCCTTTGGACGCGCCACCCACTACTTCAATCGCCTTGGAGGTGGTTTCGGTGAATTCGTCGATGTTGGCGCGCGTGCCGGGGCCGGCGCTCTTGCTGGAGATGGAGGCGACGATTTCGCCGTAGTGCACTTTGGCAACACGGTTGACAGCTGCCACCATCGGAATGGTGGCCTGGCCGCCGCAGGTGACCATGTTGACGTTCAATGCGTCGAGGTGGTCTTCACCATTGACGATCGGGATGCAATACGGGCCGATGGCTGCGGGCGTCAGGTCGATCATGCGGATGCCGGGCTTGAGGCTGCGCAAGAAAGCGTCGTTCTTGATATGGGCACCGGCGCTGGTGGCGTCGAACACGAAGTCGATGTCGGCAAAGATGGGCAGGCGCGTCAGACCTTCTACGCCTTCGTGGGTGGTGGCCACACCCATGCGGGCGGCGCGTGCCAGACCATCGGAGGTCGGATCAATACCGACCATGGCTCCCATTTCAATGTTAATGCCGTGGCGCAGGATCTTGATCATCAAGTCCGTGCCGATGTTGCCACTGCCGATGATGGCAGCCTTGAGTTTCTTGCTCATATTTTCTACCTTCAAACCATGCGGCACGAAACACTGCCCAGCGCGCCGATCTGCGCCCGGACCACGTCGCCTGCGACCACGGGCACCATGGGGCCCAAAGCGCCAGAGAGAATGACCTGACCGACCTTGAGGCTCTGGCCCCGTTCAGCCATGGTGCAGGCGAGCCAGTAAGCCGCGCGCAGCGGGTGGCCCAGGCAGGCCGCACCGGTACCCACCGACACGGTCTGGCCGTTCTTGGTCATGGTCATGCCTAGCTCGCCCAG
This sequence comes from Acidovorax sp. JG5, assembly GCF_017939685.1. Taxonomy (NCBI): domain Bacteria; kingdom Pseudomonadati; phylum Pseudomonadota; class Betaproteobacteria; order Burkholderiales; family Comamonadaceae; genus Acidovorax; species Acidovorax sp. JG5. Next base: position 8,678 of record NZ_JAGKSE010000028.1, on the reverse strand, counting down.
CGAGACTTGGCCCATAGGAAGCGGCTGGTCTCCCAGTACGTACAAGCCGCAGGATGCGTTGTCGGCGACGGTGTCAACGAGCGTGATCTTCCAGTCGGCAATTGCGCTGTCGACGATCTCGATGGCGGGCAGCGCGTAGGCCACGGCGGCCAAGAATTCAGCGTAGCTCGGTGCCGGGCCGGTGAGGTCGCGGCCCATGACAAAAGCCACTTCTGCTTCGACCTTGGGTTGCAGCAGGCGCGCCATGGGCACGTCCTGGCCACTCAAGACTTCCATGTCGCCGAACAGCACGCCGAAGTCGGGTTGATCGACGCCCAGCTGCTGCTGCACGGCCTTGGAGGTCAGGCCAACCTTCATGCCGACAATGCGCCGGCCTGCGGCCAGCTGCGCCTGGGTATTGAGTTCGGCCACGGCGTAGGCGACGTCCAGTCCGGCAATGCCGTGGCTGGTGCTGATGGGGGCGATGGGCGTGCGCGTGACTCTGGCCTGCAGCAGTGCTGACGCCGCTGCTGTGATCGCAGGGTTGTTGTGTGTACTCATGTCATCCTTTTAAAACGGTGCGTTGGAATACGTGGCGGTCACTCTGCCCAGGGCTTGACGATGCTCAGCCAGCGCAGTGCGTTGTCACGCCGGAGTTGGCGTTGCGTGGCTTCATCCAGCCCCAGCGCGGCAATGCGCGTGGCAGGCTCGCGGTCCATGATGGCAAAGGGGTAGTCCGAACCGGCCATCACCTGCGTGGGGCCGTAGACGTCCAACAGGTAGTCGATGGCCGCGCCGTCGTACACCAGGTCGTCGTAGAACATCTGCCGCGCGAGGTCGCGTGGCGACTGAGCCATGCACTGATGCACAGGAGCCATGTGCTCCCAGGCGTGTTGCAGGCGGGGCAGTATCATGGGCAAGGCGCCACCGCCATGACTGAAGGCCACGCGCAGGCGGGGATGGCGCAGCAAGGTGCCCGATGTCATCAGCGAGGCCGCGGCCAGGCCCACCTCGCCGGGAAAGGCCAGCACCTGCTCAAGCAGCGGCGGCCCGACCAAACGGTCCATGCCGCAGGGGCGCAGGGCATGCACGAAAATGGCCGCGCCCAGCGATTCGGCAGCCGCAAAGAAAGGTTCGAAATCGGGATGCCCGATCGGTTTGCCATTGATATTGCTGCCCACCTCCACCCCGGCCAAGCCGAGGTCGCACACCAGGCGATCGAGTTCCCGCATGGCCAGATCCACATCCTGCAATGGCACCGCGCCCAACCCGGTGAAGCGTTGCGGCCGCGACTGCACCAGCAGCGCGAGCTCATCGTTCATGAACCGCGTCAGCGCCAGCGCATCGTCGGCGTGCAGCCAGTACGACAGAAGCTCGGGCATGGGCGAAACCACCTGATGCGCTACGGCGGTGCGGGCCATGTCGGCCTCGCGGCGTTCCGCGTCCCAAGAAGAATCGGGCACGGTTCGATAGACGCGTCCATCGATCATCACATGCCGCTGGCAAGCCGACTCGGCCGGCACCATGGAGGGCCAAGGCACGCCCTTTCGTCGACCCAGAAACGCCGGAAAATGATCTGGAACCCAGTGAGTATGGGCGTCGATCAGCCCACAGGCACACGCGCTCACGTGGCGTCGCACGCGGCTGCTTCGGCCGACAGCCAAACCTGGCCGTCGCGCACTTCCACCGGGTAGGTCTTGAGTGCACGCACGCAGGGCGCAGAGGTGGCCGCGCCGGTCCTCACATCGAAGGCGCCCAGGTGTAGGCCGCACTCCACCGTATGGCCCTCCAGGCTGCCTTCATCGGCCAGCGAGGCGTCGCCATGGGTGCAGCGGTCATCGGTGGCATAGACATTGCCGTCGACATGATAGATGGCAATGCGGCGACCGTTTTCCAGGAAAGCGCTACCTATGGTGCCATTGCACAGATCGTTGAGCGGGCAAAGGGCGGTGGCGTGCATGGGGTTTCTCCTTCGGGCCGGCTTCAGGCCGACTGGGCTTGTTGAACGAATTGCCTAAGGTTGGCATCGGGTGCGGCCAGCACCTCGGGCGCCAGGGTGCTGCCGGCCGCAAGCAGGCGGCGCAGCAGGTTGAAGTCGCGTGCGGCGTTGATGGCACTAACACCGCACAAGCGGCCCGCCTTCCATTGCAGCAGCACGAAGCTGCCGCTGGCGGGGTCGCCACGCAGGGCATGGGTGTCGCCCTCTGTCAGGCCAGCACACTGTAGGCGCAGACTGCCCTGATCGGACCAGTACCAAGGCGGTTCGTCGTAGGGTTTGGCAGTTGCAGGCTCGACCAGCGCAGCGGCCAATGCCGCAGCCTGGCCCTGGGCGTTGGACCAGGTCTCCATGCGCTCCAGCCGCCCACTCAGCGGATGGACCTGACGCGTGACATCGCCCACGGCAAACACGCCAGCCACATTGGTGCGACACCAGCCATCGACAAAGATGCCGTCGTCAGCGGCGATGCCAGCAGCCACGGCCAAACCGTCGTTAGCCAACACGCCTATACCTACCACCACGACATCGGCCTGCAGGACTTGGCCATCGTCCAGCAGCGCGAGGCCGTTGTCTTCCACCGATACGACGGTGCGGCCGAGGTGGATGTCAACCCCCTGGCTGCGATGGTGCTGCAGCAGGTGCTCGGCAATCAGCGCGGGCGCACTGCGCCCCATCAGACGCGGCCCTGCCTCCACTACGGTGGCGTGACAGCCCAGTTGCTGCGCCATGGCGGCCAACTCCAACCCTATGGGACCACCGCCCACCACCAGCAGACGTGTGGCGGCGCCCAGGCGCTGGCGCAACGCGCGCGCATCATCCAGGGTCCGCAGACTCATCACCCGTGGCGAAGTGGCCAACGCGGGCAGCATGCGTGGCCGCGTGCCGGTGGCAAGCACCAGACGGTCCCAGGGCAGACGCCGGCCATCCTGCAGTTGTACCATGCGCTGCTCTAGGTCCAGCGCCACGGCCGGGCAGCCGCTGAGCAATTGCACCTCTGGCAAGGGCTCGGGCGAGAGGCGCAATGCAGCCTCATCGCCGTCGATCAGGAATTGCTTGGACAGCGGCGGCCGGTCGTAGGGCGCATGGGCCTCTTCGCCAAGCAGCGTGACAGGCCCGACATGGCCGAGCTTGCGCAGGCCACTGGCCACACCGAAGCCGGCCAGCCCTGCGCCCACAATCACCACGCGGTCGTTATGTGTTTCCATGGCACTCATCAGGCAGGCTGGTAAATGGCAAATACCTTGTTGGAGTTGAACACGTGGGTCTCCACGAAGTTGCTCCACGACAAGGAGGCGCCAAGTTCGCCCATGGCGCCCAGCAACGGGCACCAATTGAGCAATTCCTGCTGGCCAGCGTTCTCGAAGTCTTCGGTGGTGTTGCCACGCCAGACACCGTGGTTCTGCTCCACCAGCGCACGGTAAAGCACGCGGTCGCTGGGCGTGTCGGGACACAGACGTGACGTGCGGTCGCACAAGAAGGCGTGGGACCAGCTCGACGAAGCGATCAATGCCACACGCCAAGGGGAGTCACGCAAGATGCGTGCGGTGGCCGCGCCCATGTCCATGCAGCGCGCGGGCGATGGACCCGGAGGGTCAAGGTCGAGCTTGTCATCGACGTTGGTGAGGAAGCCGCGGGCCGAAATAACCTTGCGACCGTAGCAATTGATGGGCACAGTGAGGGTCGGGTAGTCCCAGCCTTTGCGGTCGTAATCGAGATAGAGGATGGCGTTGGCGAAGGCGTGAGCCAGGCTCTCGTGGTGCAGCGGCTTGTAGGCATAAGCCATGTCGAAGCCGGCGTCAAGCAGGCCGCTGGTCAGGTACTTTCCGATGTCGCGCCGGCCCTTGAGCCGGTAGTGCATGTCTGGCCCTTCACCCCAGGCATTGGCCTTGCCGTTGGCCATCATTGACGAGCCCTGCGCATGGCGCCAGGGGTAGAGATCCATGTCGTCGTACGCACAGACCGTGAACGGCGGAATGATGTCTTCCTTGAAGTTCTCGTACTGGTCGTCGCCCCAGATCAACACCACATCGGGCTTGAAATCGTCGAGCGCTGCACGCACACGTCTGAACTGCTCGACCAACGCCGCACGGTGAACCGCGGCTGCCGCCACGCCCTGGTCGTCGCCCCATTCGGCCTGCATCGCCGGTGCCCAGTTCTGGGCCAGCTTGCGCTCGGCCGGTATGCCGGGGTCTTTGAGCGTCATGCGCAGTATGCCGGCCATCTGCGCGTCGGGTGTGGATAAAGGGGGGTAGTGGGACAGCCCCAGCCCTAGGATTTCTGCCATGTGTTGTCTCCAGTCGTTAATCTTGTGTGATCTACCCGTGAGATGCATGCGCGCCCGATATAGCCCGCTCAGGTGATCTTTTGGCTTTCTTGCCTGCGCGCTCGCGAACGCTCGTCGACTGCTGCGCGGCATCAATGGACAGCACCATCTGCTTGAGCAAGGCCACGAGTTGCAGACGCTGCTCACGAGACAGGCCACCCATGAGGTGCTCCATGCGACGCCAGTGGGCGGGCAGGTGCTCGGCCAGAAACGCTTCGCCCTCAGGGGTGAGCACCGCTAGCAGCGAGCGCTGGTCCGACACGTTGAGCTCCCTCCGCACCAAGCCACATTCGGCCAGCGTGTTAATGTTGCCCGACAGGTTGTTGGGCTTGACCACCAGCATGGACGCCAAGGCCCCCATGGTGGCAGGCTGCTTCACCCGCTGCAGCGTGGTGAGGATGTTGAACTGCAGCGGTGACACGCCCATGGAGTCGAGCTCATCGGACTGATCGCGATCGAGCACCGCAAACGCCCGGTAAACCGCCAGCAAGACCCACAGCGCCGAGCCATCAAGCTGCTTGTCCAGCGCCGCACTAACAGCGACCTGTTCACTGAGGTAAGGCAAGGGAATCCCCTCCTTCTCGGCTTGCCGCGTCAAGCTCTTGGTTGCTGGTTTCATGAATCACCTTCAAAATTTATTTACTTCATTTTGTGAATAGTTCAAATTATGACATAATTTCTTCTAAGTTGACGCAAGCAAGAGCCACTGTCTGCGACCGACCCACTCACACATTCAGGAGACAGCCGAGATGACACAGACCATTCAATTTCACCCCAGCCGCGCCAGCGGCTCCGACGTGGGCGCCCTGGTGCAGGATGGCCGCGTCCATTCGAGCGCCTTCACCGATGCAGAAATTTTTAAGCTTGAACAAGAACGCATCTTCGAGGGCACCTGGGTCTATATAGGCCACACCTCCGAAGTGCCCAAGCACGGTGACTACCGCGCGCGCCGCATGGGTCGCCAACCGGTTTTGATGATCCGCAACGGCGAAGGCGAAGTGCAGGTGTTGATGAACCGTTGCCGCCACCGTGGCGCGATGGTGTGCGAGGGCGAGGCGGGCAACACCAAGCACCTGCGTTGCTGGTTTCACGGTTGGGTCTACGACGCCAGCGGCAACCTGATGCAGGTGCCGGGCCAGGGCGCCTACGGCCCCGAGTTCGACCAGAAGGCCATGGGCCTGAACAAGCCACCGCGCGTGGAAACCTATCGTGGCTTCGTTTTTGCCAGCCTAAACGCGGATGTTCCCAGCTTGAGCGATCACTTGGGTCCAGCCAAGGCCGTGATCGACCTGATGGTGGACGCCTCCCCCGTGGGCGAACTGCGCGTGGACGCCGGAGTGCACAAGACCGTCTACAAGGGCAACTGGAAACTGGTCGGCATGGACGGCTACCACGTGCACTATGTACATGCGTCGGTGATTGCAGCCTGGAACCGCGACCCGGACTCCGGCATTGCTGCCACCCACCGCGGCGACCCCTTCGATGACGAGTCCGCCAGCCGCACGCGCGACTTGGGACATGGCCATGTGATGCTGGACCTGACCCAGCACCGCATGGGCCACTACGACCAATTCACCGCCATGCTGGAAAAACTGCCCGGTGGCACCGACTACATCGAGACCATGAAGGCCAAGCACGGCGAGGAGCGTTCGCGCCTGCTGATCTCGCTCTCAGGCGATCCGCATGTGGGCATCTACCCCAACCTGCAGCTCATCAACAACCAGATCCGCATCCTCAACCCGATTTCGCCGGAGGAATGCGAAGTGATCATGTTCCCCGTGCTGTTCGAGGGCGTGAGCCCCGAGATCAACGCCTTGCGACTGCGCCAGCACGAGTCCTTCTACGGCCCTGCGGGCTCTGGCTCGCCCGACGATGCCGAGATCTTCGAGCGCGTGCAGAAAGGGATGATGGCCCAGGTCAACCCCTGGCTGGAAATCTCGCGCGGCCTGCACCGCGAAGAACACGGGGCCGATGGCGTTATCACCGGACGCATCTCGGACGAAGTCACGCAACGTGGTCAGATGCGCCAATGGCGCGAACTCATGACCGCCCAAACCGCCCAGTAAGGATCCCAGCAATGAACGCCACCACCACGCACTCGCTCGAATTGGTACACGACATCGAGCATTTCCTCTACCAAGAAGCCGCCTTGGCCGATGAGCACGCCTACAACGACTGGCTGGCGCTGTGGACACCCGAGCTGCTGTACTGGGTACCCTGCAACGCCGACAACATTGACCCGACCAAGAAGGTCTCGCTGATCTTTGACGACCGCCCCCGACTCGAAGAACGCCTGTTCCGCTTGGGCACCAAGCACGCGCACTCGCAGAACCCCCGCTCGCGCCTTTCGCGCATCGTCGGCAATGTGCGGCTGCACAACTTCGACCCCGCCACCGGTGGCGAAGTGAGCTCGCGCTTCAACCTTACCGAGGTGCGCACCGACCGCATCACCGTGTGGGCTGGACGCCAGCACCATGTGCTCGAACGCCACAGCGACACCTGGCTAATGCGCGAGAAGCGGGTCTATCTGGTCAACAATGACAGCGTGCTCGGCAACATGACTTTCATTATCTGAACGCGCAACGACACAAGGAACGAGACCTCCATGACACAAAACAATAACCCCGAGATCGGCCACAGCGTTGAAGCGGCTGGCATACGTACCAACTACCTCGAAGCAGGCAGCGGCGCGCCGCTGGTTCTGCTGCATGGTTCAGGGCCAGGGGTCACGGCCTGGGCCAACTGGCGTCTGGCCATTCCCGAATTCGCCAAGACCCACCGTGTGCTGGCACCTGATTTGGCTGGCTTCGGCTACACCGAGCGCAAGGCCGGCGTGGTCTACAACCTCGACTACTGGGTGCGCCACATCATTGGTTTTCTCGATGCACTGAAGATAGAACAAGCCGATTTTGTTGGCAACTCCTTCGGCGGAGCCCTCACGCTTGCCGTGGCTACGCGCCACCCGGACCGCGTGCGCAAGGTCGTGCTCATGGGCTCTGCGGGCACCGAGTTCACGCTCACCCACGAACTTGACGCAGTGTGGGGATATGAGCCCTCGGTCGAGAACATGCGCACAATCGTGCAGATGTTCGCCTACGACAAGTCGCTGCTGACCGAGGCACTGGTGGCTTCGCGCTACGATGCCAGCATCCGCCCTGGCTTTCACGAGTCGTATTCCAGCCTCTTCCCGGCACCGCGTCAGCGCCACATCGCCGCGCTGGCCACGCCCGAGGACAAGTTGCGTGCGCTGGACAAACCAGTGCTGCTGGTGCATGGCCGCGAGGATCGCGTGATCCCGCTGGACAGCAGCCTGCGCCTGCACCAGTTGCTGCAACGCTCCGAACTGCATGTCTTTGGCCAGTGTGGCCACTGGACGCAGATCGAGAAAAAGGACCGCTTCGTGGGAGTGGTTGAGAACTTTCTGGCTGCCGCCTGAGCGCGCCACGCCAACCATGTCAAAGACATCGAACAAGCCCCTGATCGCCGCCATGATCGGCGACCCAGCGGGCATAGGTCCTGAAGTCTGCGCCAAAGCGCTGGCCAGCGCTGAACTTGACGGCCTTTGTGACAACGTGCTGATCGGCGAGATTGGCGCGGTGCAGCGGGCAGTGCAGGTCTGTGGCATCACCCGCGAGGTACGCCACGTGAGCGCGCCCGAAGAAGCGCGCGGCCAGCGTTTCATCGCCGTGCTCGACCCCGGCGATGTAGTCCCCACCGACTACGCAGTGGGTTCGCCTTCGGCGGCAGCCGGCAAGGCGGTGGTGAACTGGATCGGCCTGGGCCAGCAGCTTGGCCAAATCGGACGCATAGACGGTCTGGTGCTGGCCCCGGTGGACAGCGTCTCGCTCAAGCTCGGTGGCCTGGTGAAGGACATTGATGAACTGCAGCCGCCGGACACCCACATGCTTCGTCTGAACGGCTCGTTGCGAGTGGTCCCCATCACCGAGCACATACGCGTGCGCGATATCGCCGCCACCGTGAAGCAGGCCACCGTGCTCGAACTCATCCGCCGGCTCGACCACCATCTCAGGCGCTGGGGCATGACCGCACCACGCATTGCGGTGGCCGGGCTCAACCCGCATGCCATGTTCGAGGAAGACCGCGAAGAGATCGCGCCCGCCGTCGAGCAGGCCCGCGCCGCCGGCATCGACGCCAGCGGCCCGATCTCGCCCGATGCGGTGTTCCGTCTCAACCTCGAGGGCCGCTACGACGCCGTGGTGACCATGTACCACGACCAGGGCCAGATCGCGGTGAAGACCGCCGCCTTCGCGGGCGCCTGCACGATCTACATGGGCCTGCCCTACGTGATGATCAACGTGCCGCACGGCAGCGCGTTTGACATTGCCGGCCAGGGCAAGGCCCAGCACGACAGCTTGC
>NZ_JAGKSE010000027.1:0-37428 GCF_017939685.1 Acidovorax sp. JG5 | reverse complement strand
GAGTAACATCGTGGAGGTTCGAGTCCTCTCCTGGGCACCAAAATATTAAAAGCCGTTGCAATCGCAACGGCTTTTTTGCTTTCCGGAGCGGCAATCATCCAGCCCGGCCATGTCGGTTCCGACGAGCACATCCACCCCATCCGCCTCGGGAGCCGAGCGCCGCCAGGATAAGCCCCGGCTGAGCCGCAAGCTTGCTCGCAATATCCTTACCGGGGGATCGCCCCAGAAGTGCAGCAAACCGCAATCACGCCTGGACGCCACCGCAACCTCCACGTCCTTCATCTCAAAAGGACGTGGACTCATGCGGCGCTCATCCAATCACTTGCGCAGCAAGGTTTTCAGCACGTTCTGCAGACGGCGCGCGCTGGCGGCGTCACTGGCACTGGCCAGGACACGCGCAGTATCTTGCCCCCAGGTCTGGGCGGGCGCCGGATCGTTGCGGCGCGTGAGCAACTGCAATTGCAGCATCCGGCGCGCGCCGATGTGCTCTGCCGGGGTGGGCGCCTCGGCGGCCATTTCCAGGCGAAGCAAGGCCTCGGCAGCATCGCCTGTGGCGGGGGCAGAAAGCGCCTGCGACCAGGCACCACGCACAGCGGCCGTCACCCGGCCGCCCAGTTCCTGCGTACCGGGCAACAGCGCCGCATCGCGCTTTTCCCAGGCGGTCAACAACTGGGTCAGCGCTTCACCATGGGCCTGCGCAGCCAGCTTCTTGAGCGCCAGCTGTGCGTGCTCCATGGCGTCGCGCTGGGCACGGAAAGCCGTGTCACCCAGGCGCGGCCCGCGGTCTTCGTAAGTGGGGCGATCACCGAAGCGGCCGCCACGGTCATTGCGGTCGCCAAAATGGCTGTCTGCACGCGGGCCCCGACCGGCATCGCGATCACCCCGGCCATCGCGGCGATCGCCCGGACGCCCGCCACGACCTGGCGCTGCAGGCGCATCTTTCTTCATGCCGGGGCGGTCGTCGCCACGCACCGCCACCACCGGACGCACTGGCGGCTTGGGCGCGGCAGGTGCGGCGGTAGGCGCTTCTTGAGCGCCTTCATCAGCCACATCCGATGCTATATTTTCAATAGCTTCTTGCGCAGATGGGGCGGGCGCTTCAAGCTGATTTTGCGCATCTTTCTGCGCCGATGCCACGGCCTGCGCCGCCTGGGCCTGCCCGTGCAGCGCGGCTTCCAGCGCCTGCATGGCGGTGCGAATCTGCTGCGCGTCGCCCGTGGCGTTGGCGGCTTCCAGCGCCTTGGAGGCCTCCAGCACCACCCGGTCGCGTGCGCTCAGTTCGGTCACGGCCTTCTCGCGGTCTGCCGACTTGCGGTTGAAGGCTTCGTCAATCGGCTTGCGGAAGGCATCCCACAGCTTTTGCTCGTGCTTGCGGTCCAGCGGCACGGCCTGCGCCTCGGCCTGCCAGCGCTGCTGCAAGGTCTTCACGGCGTCAATGCGCAGCGTGGGCGCAGCGCCCAACGCCACTGCCTCGTCAATCATCGCGTGGCGACGGGCCAGGCTTTCTTTTTGCGCGTTCTCCAGCGGTGCGGCGGCAGCGGCAATGGCCTGCTTCCACAGCGGCTGCAGTTCGGCAAAGATCTTTTCGCCCACATGGCCGCCTTCACGCCAACGGTCGCCAAACTGGTGCAGTGCACGGTTGATGGCCTTCCAGTCGCCCGAGGCGGCATGCTCCTGCGCCCAGGCCTTGACCTCGTCAATCAGGGCCACGCGCTGGGCTTTGTGCTCGACCGCTTCGGTGCGGATCTTGTCGAGCCAGGCTTCCACCACCTTGTGCGCGGCGTTGCACGCCTCATCAAACTTTTTCCACAGCGCATGGTTGGGCGCACCGCCCTGGTCCGACTGCTTCCACTGCTCGCGCAACTGGCGCAGAGATTCCTGCATCTTGCGGCCACCCAGGGCCTGGCCATCGGGACGATGGAGCAGCCCCTCGGCCTTGGCGACCAGGTCTTCACGCACCTGGTCTGCACTCCAACGCTGCCAGCCCTCGAGTTCACCAGCGGCCACCAGCGCGGCGTGCACCTGGTGCTCCAGAGGCGTATCGATGTGCTTGCCATGCACCTTCAGCACCGCGCGCAGCGCTGCAGCGGCACCCGCGCTGGCTTTGCCGTGGCCTTCGGCGGTTTCCTTTTCCAGCGTCGCCAAGGCATCGCGCACGACTTGAGCGGCTTTTTCAACCACCTCAGGAGCCACCTTGGGCTTGACAGCGCGGGCGGGCTTGGCAGCGGCTGCAGCGGCCGCTGCTTCGGTCGGAAGTCCCCGCGCGGCACGCAGCTCATCGGCCCACACGGGCACAGAAGGCAGCGGCGCTGCGGCGTCCTCGGCCGCCGCGGCAGCTTGCGCCACGGCGGGCTGGAAAGCGTCCCACACCACCAGCAGTTGCGTGCGCGAGGCTTCCAGCAGCGGCGGAAAGCGTGCCTCCACGCTGGCCCAGCTGGCATCGCCGGTCAGCGCCTGGGCCTGCTCCTGCCAACGCGCAACGTCGGCACGCAGCAACTCGAGTGCGGCATGGGCGTCCTTCCATGGCTTGGTGGAAAGCACCTCGATGCGCTGCGCCAGCAGCACGGCGGCTTCCCGCTGCACCTGCACGCGGTGCTGCAGGTCTTCGATCACCTTGACCCGATCGGCCACCTGCACCTTGAGCAGCGACAGGGGTTGGCGCGACAGGGGTGCGCCCGCCTTGGCCGCATCACGCTGCCACGCCAGGGCATCGGCAATGTTGAGTTTGGGAGCAGCCAGCAATGCCTGGGCCTTCTCGGCCCACTCGGCCGCAATGGCCTCCTGGCCCTTGGCACGGCGGATTTCATCCAACCGCTCACGCACTGCGCGTGCTGCGCCCTTGTCACGCCCGCTCAGTTCCTTGAACACCTCTTGCAGCTGTTCGGGCGCCGGCTGGGACGCGAGCCAGTCACGAATTCTGGAAGCCCGCTCACTGGACGTGGCGGCCGAAAAAGCGCCACCAGTCAGTGCATCCAGCGGATGCGACTCTTGGGTTTTGGCCGGGGCCGGATTCACTTCAGGTGCGTCGGACATTTTGCTGCGAGAAAAAAAAGGAAACATGGATCCAATGGATGACGAGGGCCGTACAAGCTACTTTGGCAAGCGGGCCGCGGCGGCGACAGGCAATGCGCGCCTGCGGGTAAAAGTGCTATTTTCACCGGGTTCCAGCAAATGACCACGCCACGGTCTTGGCCACACATTCCAGGAAATGATCTGGCGCAAGCCGGTCAGGTCGGCTGACGCAGGCAGGTCAATTGATGGACTGCGTCTCCTGGCGCAACGAGGTACACCACAGAGAACCACCCCATTATCTCTATATATGTGCGCTACAGGCGCACAGACCCGTTCGCCCAGCCTGCCCGCAGACGCCCAGGACTGCCGCACCAACAAGAAAGCCCGGCGAACAGACCTCATGGTCTGCCCACCGGGCTTGACGGCTGACACAACGGTCTTTGCCATCATTTCGCAACCTGGAGATGAAGATCCACGTTGCGAGGAGACAAGGGATTGCCTCCAAGGCTTGCCATAAAAGCTGCATCTGCTGCACCGGGGCACTGCATGCCTTCGGCGGGAGACTTTGCCCAGTCTGGCGATGCCTGCATGCGCAGGCGAAGCAACCTTAGCAAATTCGCCGAACCGACTCAAATTGCATTCTCAATGGGCAGCAAGGCCGCGATTAAATTTGACATACGGGCGTCACAAAACACCCCCGCAACCACTCCGTGAAATTTCCAGAATTCAGCCATTCACTGGGTTTTTTCACATATTTATTATAATAAATAAGTATATAAACAAACATTGTTAGTATTGACTTGGCATTAAGTGAGCTTCTAGAATCCGCCAGCCCACAACAGGGCTGGTAAAAACCCCAACCCGCTGCCGAACCCGGCTAAGTCAATTCAATGCGTTGCGTCATGAACAAAGCAAAAAAATTGATGGCGTACCAATCCAGGTGAATCCCCGAACCGATGCCCGTCGTTGACGGCCGCATCGCCAGCAGGAGTCGCCTCAGAAAGGAAGAGCTATGACAGCGTCAGGAAAAATTGTCTCCGGCGTACGAACTTTCGTTGCCGACGTGACCGAAGGTTTCCTTGAAATCACCCACAACAGTTTTGCCCTCATCGGGCTGGCCGTTGCCTTTGTCGTTTTGACCCTCACTGCCCGCCCGGACCTGCGCCAGGCGGGTGAGGAGCAGCTGAGAGACTGGCTGCAGTCCCGCCAGGTCGCCCTGCTGGACATGCCCGTCGAGCTGGATGCCAGCGAGCGCGCCACCGCCAGCAACCCCAAGGACCTGCCCAAGGAGCAGGCTGCTGTGGCTTACTGGTTGAGCAAGAAGTACCGCGTTGCGCCAGAGCCCCTGAGCGCACTGGTGGCTGAAGCCTATGAGGCCGGTGCACGCACCAAGATAGATCCCACCCTGATCCTGGCCATCATGGCCATCGAATCAAGCTTCAACCCGTTTGCCCAAAGTGCGGTGGGGGCCCAGGGTCTGATGCAGGTCATGACGCGAATTCATACCGACAAGTATGAAAACTTTGGCGGCCATTTCGCGGCATTCGACCCGGTCACCAACCTGCGCGTCGGCGTGAAGGTGCTGCAGGAATGCATTGCGCGGGCTGGATCGGTCGAAGGCGGGCTGCGCTACTACGTGGGCGCGGCCAATCTGCCCGATGACGGCGGTTACACCGCCAAGGTGCTGGCCGAACATTTCCGGCTGCGCCAGGTCGCGGGTGGACGCTCCGCCCCCATGAACCCGCCCGCCACCCTGTCGACCCAGGCCCCGGCCCGCACCGTCCCCGTCACCACACCTGCCGCCGCCGTCGCCACCCCTGACGAGGCTGACGGCGACAAGATTGCCCTGCTTTAACCCCCCTGGCAACCAGCAGTCCGACGAGGCAATGGGGCGCCGGTCAGCTACACTAGGGGCGTACGCGACTGGCGATAGGCGCGGCTCCCACAAGGGTGCCGCCGCTGACGTGGAAACCGGCAAGGGCACGCCTCTTGTGAACCACTAGGGAGCGTGCCGCAAGGGTTCAAAACCTTCTGCGTTCCGCCGTTCGCCTGGGCAGCCCTTGTTTCAAGGGACATCAGTTCATAGGACTGCCATGTACCACCGCAATATTCTTGTCGAACAAACCGACCCCGAACTCTTTACTGCCATCCAGGCCGAAAACAAGCGCCAGGAAGAGCACATCGAGCTGATTGCCAGCGAAAACTACGCCTCGCCCGCCGTCATGTGGGCCCAGGGCACGCAGCTGACCAACAAGTACGCCGAAGGCTACCCCGGCAAGCGCTACTACGGCGGCTGCGAGCATGTAGACGTGGCCGAGCAACTGGCCATCGACCGCGTCAAGCAGATCTTCGGCGCCGAAGCCGCCAACGTACAGCCCCACTGCGGCGCATCTGCCAACGAGGCCGTGTTCCTGGCTTTCCTCAAGCCCGGCGACACCATCATGGGCATGAGCCTGGCAGAAGGCGGCCACCTGACGCACGGCATGCCGCTGAACATGTCGGGCAAGTGGTTCAACGTGGTCTCCTACGGCCTGGATGCCAACGAAGCCATCGACTACGAAGCGATGGAAAAGAAGGCCCACGAAACCAAGCCCAAGCTCATCATCGCCGGTGCCTCGGCCTACAGCCTGCACATCGACTTTGCGCGCTTTGCCAAGGTGGCCAAGGACGTGGGTGCGATCTTCATGGTGGACATGGCCCACTACGCGGGCCTGATCGCCGCCGGCGTGTACCCCAACCCCGTGCCCCACGCCGACGTGGTCACCTCCACCACGCACAAGAGCCTGCGCGGCCCCCGTGGCGGCATCATCCTGATGAAGGCCGAGCACGAAAAGGCTATCAACAGCGCCATCTTCCCCGGCCTGCAAGGTGGCCCGCTGATGCACGTGATCGCAGCCAAGGCCGTGGCCTTCAAGGAAGCTCTGCAGCCCGAATTCAAGGCCTATCAGGAGCAAGTAGCGAAGAACGCCAAGGTGGTGGCAGAGACGCTGACGGCTCGCGGCCTGCGCATCGTGAGCGGTGGCACGCAAAGCCATGTGATGCTGGTCGATCTGCGCGCCAAGGGCATCACCGGCAAGGAAGCCGAGGCCGTGCTGGGCGCCGCCCACATGACCATCAACAAGAACGCCATCCCCAACGACCCTGAAAAGCCGATGGTGACCAGCGGCGTGCGCATTGGCACCCCTGCCATGACCACGCGCGGCTTCAAGGAAGAAGAAGCGCGTATCACGGCCCACCTGATCGCCGACGTGCTGGACAACCCGCGCGACGAGGCCAACATCGCCGCCGTGCGCGCCAAGGTCAACGCGCTGACGGCACGTTTCCCGGTCTACGGTTAATCCCGGCGCATTGCCCCATGAAGTGTCCCTTCTGCAGCCACCTCGAAACGCAGGTCGTAGAGACCCGGGTGTCGGAGGACGGGGTCTTCATCCGCCGCAGGCGCCAGTGCGGCGCCTGCGAAAAGCGCTTCACCACCTACGAGCGGCCGGAAGTGAGCTTTCCGGCCATCGTCAAAAAGGATGGCCGCCGTATCGAGTACGAGCGCGGCAAGCTGCTCGCGTCGTTCAATCTGGCCCTGCGCAAGCGTCCGGTCAGCACCGTCCAGATCGACAGCGCCATCGAACGCATCGAGGAAAAGCTGCTGAACCTGGGCCAGCGCGAAGTGCTTTCCAGCCGCATTGGCGAACTGGTGATGCGCGAGCTCAAGAAGCTCGACAAGGTGGCCTACATCCGTTTTGCCAGCGTGTACCGCAGCTTCGAAGACATCGACGACTTCCGTGCGATGGTCGACGAGGTTCGCAAGTAAATTGAGCCAGATTTAGCACATTTTTGGCCCGCAGCGCTTATGCATCAAGCGCTATCAGCTATCAATCAAATAGCAATTTCTGACCGGAGCACGGTCGCCGGCAGGCCACATGGCGCAGAGGCAGCGGGCTTGCACCCGCAACAGTTCACTATCAAAAAAAGAGCTATCAGCGCTTGATGTACAAGCGCCAGAAGCATATTTGATGGCTATTTTTCTGGTTCCATGCCCTGCGCGCTGCGGGTGATGCGGTTCGTCGCCGGGGGTGCCACCGGGCTGTGGGCGCGGAAATAGGCCTCCAGCACGTCCAGGTCCTGGCCGCCGCCCAGCATGTCGGGCGCCTGCGCGAACACCGTGAAATTGTCGCCGCCGCCGGCCAGATAGTTGCTCATGGCGACGCGAACGCGGGTTTCGTCCCTCACTGGCTGGCCGTGCAACACCATATGGCTGATGCGCGCGCCGGCCGGTCGCGACAGATCGTAGGAATAGCCAAACCCCGCCGACACCGACAGCACGCGCGGCCGCTCTGGCGTATTGGTGCCACTGTGAAACTGCTGCTCCAGCGCCGCACGCAACTGGGCCCCTGTAAGGGGCTTGACCACAAGGTGGTTGCCAAAAGGTTGCACGGCAAACAGCTGCCCATAGCGCACCAGCCCGCGCTCGTCCGGCACCAGATCGGCACGCACACCACCAGGGTTCATGACGGACATCTGCGCCCCGCCCTGCGCTGGCAGGCGCGTGGCGGCCAACTGGGCATCGGCAATCAGGTTGCCCAGCGGGGATTCGAGGGACGGACCGGGTTGTCGCACGATGGCCCCCATGAGTTGCCCCACGGGCCGCTGGACCAGCGGCACGGCTGCCGCGCGGTAGGTGGAAACGATGTGCTGCACGCCAGGGTCGGCAGAAAACACGGGCACGACGGCTTTCGTGTCCACCCGGCCCTGCGGGCCCGTGAACCCTTCGCCCTGCACGATGACCTGGCGCGCCGCCTTGCGCAGCACGCGGCGGGTGCGGGTGTCCACGCGCAGGGCAATCTCGGTGACCAGCGTGCCATACAGGCCTGCGCTGGTCAGCAGAAACGGGCGCTGCGGGTTCACGCTGGCGTAGTCGCAAACATAGGCCCGGTGCGTGTGGCCCGAGACCACCACGTCCACGGCGGGGTCGAGCTGCTCAAGGATGGGGACGATGTCGCCGCTCAGCCCCGCGCAGCTGGTTTCGGTGATGCCTGCCGTGGTGCTGCCGCCCTCGTGGATCACCACCACGATCACATCGACGCCCTGAGCCCGCAGTTGCGGCACGAGCGCGTTGGCGGTGGCGGCCTCGTCCTCGAACCGCAACCCGGCCACGCCAGTGGGCGACACCATGGTGGGCGTGGCCTTGAGCGTGAGGCCAATGAACCCCACGGTGACTGTGGCACCCCCTTCATGAAAACGCTTGAGCCCCGTGGCAGGCAAGAGCGTCTGGCCATCCTCGCGCACGGTGTTGGCAGCCAGAAAGCCAAAGCGGGCCCCGTCAAAAGGCCGGGAAATCTGGCAGGGCGTGCGCACGGTGAACTGCTCGCAACCGCCGTGCTGCAGCCGCAGCAGCTCGCGCCAGCCGCGGTCGAATTCATGGTTGCCCACGGCGTTGAAATCAATCTGCATGCGGTTGACGGCCTCGACGGTGGGCTCGTCCAGAAACAGGGCCGAGGCCAGTGGCGAAGCCCCCACCATGTCGCCGGCGGACACCACCGCGTGGTGCGGATTGCGGGCCTTGAGCGCCGCAATGGCGCTGGCCAGATAGGCCGCGCCACCCGCCGGCACGGCCACAGCCCCCGCAGGCCCCGGCACGCTGACCGCCAGGCGTGGCGGTTCCAGGTGGCCGTGCAGGTCGTTGAAGCCGATCAGCGTGATGTCGATGTGCTGCGGCGCCGGTGCCACGGCAGTACAGCCTGCCAGGGCCGCCAACACACCCATGGCAGCGGCAGTGCGCACGCCCCGGCGCAACAACCACCGGGCCATCACGGGCAACCGGGCCACCTGAGTCCTTAAAGAATCGAAGCCCGGATGGGCGGCACGCCGGCCACCACATCGGCGCACTGGGCGCGGTGGCGCAGGGCGTGCTCCATGACCACCAGGGCCAGCAGCGCCTCGGCAATGGGTGCGGCGCGGATGCCCACGCAGGGGTCATGGCGGCCCTTGGTGACCACTTCGGCGCTCTGGCCGTGGATGTCGATCGACTCGCGCGGACTGATGATGGAGCTGGTGGGCTTGATGGCGATGCTCACTTCCAGGTCTTGCCCGGTGCTGATGCCTCCGAGCACACCACCCGCGTTGTTGCTGCGAAAGCCTTCCGAGCTCATGGAATCGCCATGCGTGGTGCCTCGCTGCGCCACGCTGGCGAAGCCGGCGCCAATCTCCACGCCCTTGACCGCGTTCAGGCCCATCATCGCGTAGGCGATATCGGCATCGAGCTTGTCATACAGCGGCTCGCCCAGCCCCACCGGCACGCCCGTGGCCTGCACGCGGATGCGGGCACCGCACGAATCCCCGGCCTTGCGCAGGGCGTCCATGTAGTCCTCGTACTGGGCCACGTCGGCCACGGGCGCAAAGAAGGGGTTGCTGTGCACATGCTCCCAGCTCTCGAACGGAATCGCCAGCTCGCCCAGTTGCGTCATGCAGGCACGGAACTGCACGCCATATTGCTGGGCCAGCCATTTCTTGGCCACCGCGCCAGCCGCCACCGTGGGCGCCGTGAGGCGGGCTGACGAGCGGCCGCCGCCGCGCGGATCGCGGATGCCGTATTTGTGCCAGTAGGTGTAGTCGGCATGGCCGGGGCGAAAGCTCTCGGCGATGTTGCTGTAGTCTTTGCTGCGCTGGTCGGTGTTGCGGATCAGCAGGGCAATGGGGGTGCCGGTGGTCTTGCCCTCGTACACGCCCGAGAGGATTTCGACCGCATCGGGTTCATTGCGCTGCGTGACATGGCGGCTGGTGCCGGGGCGGCGGCGGTCGAGGTCGGCCTGGATGTCGGCCTCGGCCAGCGGCATGCCGGGCGGGCAGCCGTCGATCACGCAGCCAATGGCCGGGCCGTGGGATTCACCAAAGTTGGTGACTGCGAATAGGGTGCCGAAAGTGTTGCCGCTCATGGTGCCGGATTATCCCAGAGCCTTAAGTACGGACGGCGCTTCCCCGGGGCTTTACCGCACTGCCGCATGACACACCGGGGTGACAAAGCACCTCGCCGTGAGCAAAAATCGTACAAGCTGGCGCCTTTATGCTTGGCAGCGCACTGCGGGCTTGCTAGCATCAACCATCGCTTTCTGATACCCCATGCCCGCTTTAGCGCCGCCCTCACCCGGTCCTGCATTGCCGAACCGTGCCTCGCCACCCGCCCCCGTGGCAGATATGCCACTTCGCCGGGCGCTGGATGCCAGCGACAACGCCATTGTTCTGACCGACAGCGACAAGCGCGTGGTCTACGTCAACGGAGGCTTCACGCGGCTGTTTGGTTATGAGCCCGATGAAGTATTGGGCAAGCTCCTGAGCGATGTACTGCTGGGCCCATACGCAAACCCGGATCTGCTCACGAACATCCGTGCCGACGTCCTGACACAAGGCCAGACACAAGGCCAGTTTCATACCGATACGCTGCTCTACGGCAAGACGGGGCAGCCACGGTGGGTGTCGCTAGTGATCAACGCCTCCAAGGAGGACGCCGGAGGTCCGGGGGGCAGCATCTCGATATTGACAGACATCACGCTCACGAAGATGCACGAGGTGCTGCAAACGCGCGTGCTCGAAGGCATGGTCAATGAACTGCCCCTGCCCGAGCTGATGACCCTGGCCTGCCGTGAGGTTGAACGCATTGCCCCCGAGGTCACGGCCACCATCCTGGCGGTGGACGCACAGGGTCTGCTGCACCCGTTGGCGGCGCCCAGCCTGCCTGCCACCATCAGCCGCGCACTGGATGGACAGCCCATTGGCCCCAAGGCAGGCTCGTGCGGCACGGCCGCTTTCCGCAACGCGCCCGTGGTCGTCACCGACATTGCATCAGACCCGCTGTGGGACGGCTACCGTGACCTGTTTGCGGACAGCGGGATGCGCGCCTGCTGGTCGAGCCCCATCCGCGACCACCGGGGCCAGCCGATCGGCACCTTTGCCTTTTATTTTCGCGAGCCCCGCGCGCCCGACGCGCTGCACCAGCGGCTGGTGGAGGTGTGCCTGCACCTGTGCGCGCTGGCCATTGAACGTGACAGCACGCACCAGCGCATCCACCAGCTGGCATTTTTTGACGTGCTGACCGGGTTGCCCAACCGCGCCCTCTTTCGCAGCAGCGCAGAGCGCGCCCTGGCCGACCTTCAGAAAAAAGGCCGTCCGGGCGCCCTGCTATTTGTGGACCTGGACCGGTTCAAGCAGGTCAACGACACCCAAGGGCACGCCGCAGGCGACGTACTGCTGAGCGAAGTGGCCAAGCGCCTGACGCAAGGCCTGCGTGCCCGCGATCTGATCGCCCGCCTGTCGGGCGACGAATTTGTGCTGCTGTTGTCCGAGTGCACCACCGAACAGGCGGTGCAAAGCGCCCACCGCGTGCTGCACGATATCGCCCAGCCGCTAGACATCCTGGGGCAGACCCATGTGCCCCACGCCAGCATCGGCATTGCGATGTTTCCGAACGATGGTGACACCATCGACACGCTGCTACGCCATGCCGACCAGGCCATGCACCAGGCCAAGAGCGACCACCGGCACAGCATGCAGCTGTTCAGTGCCGAGATGAACCGCCGCGTGCAGGAACGCGCCTCGCTGGAGCGCGCGTTGCAGCAGGCGCTGGCCGAACGCAGCCTCACGTTGCACTACCAGCCCCAGGTGCTCAGCAGCTCGCCCGGCACACTGCATGGCGTGGAAGCCCTGGCGCGCTGGAACCACCCGCAGTGGGGCATGGTGCCGCCGTCGCAGTTCATCCCTGTGGCCGAGGACGCCGGGCTGATCCATGAGTTGACCTTGTGGTTGCTGGATGAAGCCTGCCGGCAGCTGGCGGCCTGGCGCTCTGCAGGCCATGACGTGCCCTGCGTGGCCGTCAACCTGTCGGGCCGCAGCTTCCACCGGCCCGAGTTTGCCCAGGAGATCAGCGATGCACTGGAGCGCCATGGCCTGCGCACCAGCGACGTGCTGCTGGAGATCACCGAGAGCGTGATGATGGATGCGCGGCCGGTCACGCTGCAAAACATCAAGGCGCTGCACCACAAGGACTTCAAGCTGTCGCTCGATGACTTTGGCACCGGCTACTCCAGCCTGAGCTATCTGCACCGCCTGCCCATCAGCGAGCTCAAGCTCGACATGGCCTTTGTGCAGGACCTGACCACCAGCGCCACGGCGCGCGCCCTCACGGTGTCGGTGCTGAGCATTGCGCACAGCCTGGGCATGGTGGTAGTGGCCGAGGGCGTTGAGACCACCGGCCAGCAGCAGTGGCTGCAGGCCCACGGCTGTCCGGTGATGCAGGGCTACCTGTTTGGCAAGCCGCTGCCGCCCGATGAGATTGAAGCCTGGCTCTGAGCAAAGGCGACAGAGCTGCGCTGAGAACAACGCCCGGAATCGCGGGCGACGCGGCGGTCAGCCGCTACGGGACTCGTCTTCCGGCCAGTCGCGGATGTAGGCCTTGAGCATTTTGTTCTCGAAATTCTGGGCGTCCACCACGGCCTTGGCCACGTCATAAAAGCTGATCACACCCATCAGCATCTTGCGGTCCATCACGGGCATGTAGCGCGCGTGGCGGTCCAGCATCATGCGGCGCACCTCGTCCATGTCGGTTTCGAGCGTGCAGGTCAGGGGATGGTCGTCCATGGCCGAGCGGACCAGCATGGCGCCCACGCTGCCACCGTTGCGCACGGTTGCCTGGATCACTTCGCGGAAGGTGAGCATGCCCACCAGGTCGCCCAACTCCATCACCACCAGCGAACCAATGTCTTTTTCCGCCATCACGCTCAAGGCAACGGCGATGGGTTCGTCCGGTGTCACGGTGTAGAGTGTGTTTCCTTTGACGCGAAGGATGTCGCTGACTTTCATGGTTTTGTCTCCGAGGGCGCGCTGGGCGCAACAGGCTGGTTCACGGCAAATATAGCCCACAATGCCCGCCTGCATTGACAACATGGGAGACACAAGATGCCCGGTTACTCCGACCCCGGCTTTGACACGCTGGCGCTGCACGCAGGCGCCAGCCCCGACCCCGCCACCGGCGCGCGTGCCGTGCCCATCCACCTGACGACCTCGTTCGTCTTTGAATCAAGCGACCATGCCGCTTCGCTGTTCAACCTCGAACGTCCAGGCCATGTGTACAGCCGCATCAGCAACCCAACCAACGCGGTGCTGGAGCAGCGCGTTGCGGCGCTGGAGGGCGGCGTGGGCGCGATTGCCGTGGCCAGCGGCCAGGCCGCGCTGCACCTGGCCATCGCCACGCTGATGGGCGCGGGCAGCCACATCGTGGCCAGCACGGCACTGTATGGTGGCTCGCAAAACCTGCTGCACTACACGCTGGCACGCTTTGGCATAGCGACCACCTTTGTCAAGCCCGGCGACATCAACGGCTGGCGCGCCGCCGTGCGCCCCAACACCAAGCTGTTCTTTGGCGAAACCGTGGGCAACCCGGGCCTGGATGTGCTGGACATCCCCACCGTGTCTTCCATCGCCCACGAGGCCGGCGTGCCCCTGCTGGTGGACTCCACCCTCACCTCCCCCTGGCTCATCAAGCCGTTCGAGCATGGCGCCGACCTGGTCTACCACTCGGCCACCAAATTCCTCTCGGGCCACGGCACCGTGGTCGGCGGCATCGTGGTGGATGGCGGCAGTTTTGACTGGGACGGCCCGAAATCCGCGGATAAGTTTGCCGAGTTGACCCAGCCCTACGACGGTTTTCACAACATGGTGTTCACCGAAGAAAGCACCGTGGGCGCCTTTTTGCTGCGCGCCCGCCGCGAGGGCCTGCGCGACTTTGGCGCCTGCATGAGCCCGCACACGGCCTGGCTCATCCTGCAGGGCATCGAAACCCTGCCCTTGCGCATGGAACGCCACATGCGCAACACGGAAAAGGTGGTGGAGTTCCTGGCCGCGCAGCCCTTTGTGTCGCGGGTGGGCCACCCCATGCTGGCATCGCATCCCAGCCATGCGCTGGCGCAAAAGCTGCTGCCGCGTGGGGCGGGCTCGGTGTTCAGCTTCGACCTCAAGGGCAACCGCGAGCAGGGCAAGAAGTTCATCGAAACCCTCAAGGTCTTCAGCCACCTGGCCAACGTGGGCGACTGCCGCAGCCTCGTGATCCACCCGGCCAGCACCACGCATTTCCGCATGACCGACGAAGCCCTTGCCAACGCCGGCATCAGCCAGGGCACGATCCGGCTGTCCATTGGCCTCGAAGACGCCGACGACCTGATCGACGATCTGAAGCGCGCCCTGAAAGCGGCTGAAAAAGCTGCCGAGAAAGCGCCTGTGCTGAGCCAAGTCGAAGGGGGGACCTGACCATGCACGTCCAAGTCAACGGCAACCCGACTTATTGCTACACCGGCGGCAAGGCCTTCGACGCCGCCAAGCCCACTGTGGTGCTCATCCATGGCGTACTCAACGACCACAGCGTGTGGGCCCTGCAAAGCCGCTACCTGGCCAACCACGGCTGGAACGTGCTGGCCATCGACCTGCCCGGCCACTGCCGCAGCGGCGGCGATGCCCCGGCCAGTGTTGAGCAAGGCGCTGCTTTTGTGGCGACGCTGCTTGATGCCCTGGGCATTGAGCGCGCCGCTCTGGTGGGCCACAGCTGGGGCTCACTGATTGCGCTGGAAGCAGCCGCGCAAATGGGCCCGCGCGTGAGCCACCTGGTGCTGGTGGGAACGGCCTCCCCGATGAAGGTGTCGCCAGCCCTCATCGAATCGGCATTGAACGAGCCAGAGAAAGCGCTGCGCATGGTCAACGTGTTCTCGCGCAGCACGCTGGCGCCACCCTCGGGTGCGGGCTTCTGGGTGTATGGCGCGGGCATGGCGCTGGGCCGCAAGGTGCTGCGCAGCAACCCGCAGGTCAACCTGTTCCACCGCGGCTTCGTGGCCTGCGACAGTTATGCCAACGGCGAGCAGGCCATGGCCCAGGTGCAGTGCCCGGTACTGTTCGCACTGGGGGCGCAAGACCAGATGACACCCCCCAAGGCCGCGCAGGGCCTGATCGCCATTGCCCGCAACGCGGGCAAGTCCGTGCAGGTGGTCAACCTACCGGTTGGGCACAACCAGATGACCGAGGCCCCCGACGGCACACTGATGGCCATTCGGGATTTTTTGAACGCATGAGCATGCCACCTGTTTGATCCCAAAGCAGCTTTTTTGCCGACCTGCCCCAGCAAGGGTCGCGGTCAGGCGGGTCGGATATTCTGGTTGGTGCTGAACAGGTTGGCTGGGTCGTACTGGCGCTTGATCTGCGCCAGCCGCGCGTAGTTCTGGCCGTAGGCCGCCTTCACCCGGTCGCTCTCGTCGTCGGTCAGAAAATTGACATAGACACCGCCGCTGGCATAGGGCGCCGACGCCTTGAAGAAGTCGCGCGCCCAGCCCATGCAGCGCGCGTCATCGGCCGGGTCGTCCCAGCGGCCGTGCACATTCATGACGAAGCGGGCGTCCCGGTGGGCATAGGCGGCGGCATCGGGCGCTGGCCGGGTGGTGGCGCCGCCAATGGCCCCGAAAAATATCTCGCACTGGGGCGATGGCAAGGTTGCGATGTAGTCAATGACTGCATCGAACAGACCGTCCTTGAGTTCCGAAAAATTGTGCGATTTCCAGTAGTTGCGTGCACCGGGTGTGAGCAGCGGATCAAAGGCTTTCTGCCAGGCCACGTAGGGCATCACATCGACATGGGTGCCGGCCGGCGTGCCAAAGCGGTACAGCGGCTCGACCAGCGCTTTTCCCTGCGCCGGGTCGCCGGTGTAGAGCAGCGCCAGCACGATGACCTCTTGGCCATGCACGCTTTCAGGCAGGAACGGCAGCGGCGGCGCCTTGCGCAAAACCACCCAGACCGACAGTTCATCAGGCGCCTTGTCCATGAATTCGCGGTACTGCTGCAGCACCTGTTTGGCCTCGGCCATCGGAAACACGATCAGCCCAGCCAGCAGGTTCGGGCCCACGGGATGCAGCCGGAACCCGAAACGGGTCACCACCCCGAAATTGCCGCTGCCGCCGCGCAGCGCCCAGAACAGGTCCGGATGCTCGGTGGCGCTGGCATGCAGCACCTCGCCCGCCGCCGTCACCACTTCGGCCGATTCGAGGTTGTCGATGCTCATGCCGTATTGGCGGCTGAGCCAGCCAAAACCGCCGCCCAGCGTGAGGCCGGCGACGCCGGTGGTGGAGTTGATCCCGAGCGGCGTCGCCAGGCCATGGGCCTGGGTGGCGGCGTCAAAATCCGCCAAAGTGGCACCGCCTTCAATGGTGATGCGCCGCGCATCGGCATCCACCTGTGCGGCTTTCATCTGCGAAAGATCGATGACGATACCGTCGTCGCACAGCGCGCTGCCGGCAATGTTGTGCCCGCCACCGCGCACCGCCAGTGGAAGGCCCTGGTCTCGCGCAAAATTCACCGCATGAACCACATCCAGAGTGGTGGTGCAGCAAACGATGGCTGCAGGGTGCTTGTCGATCATCCCGTTCCAGACCTTGCGCGCGGTGTCATAGGCAGGGTCACCCGCAAGAATGACCGTTCCCTGAAGCCCCGCTTTCAACGCCTCGGCCTGCCTGGCTTGCAAATTTTTCATGGTCTTCTCCTTTGCTGCGGCGGAATTCGCCCCTTGCACAAAGGATGGAGAAAGACCGACCGGTCACTCCTGATCCGTTGCGTGAGAAATTGACCGCTGGTGCGGTTTAGCACCACGCCGCAGCCCTTGCAAGGCACGCTGCCATCTGGAATAAAGACTTACTCTTCACTTACCAGCAGCTGCGCAACGAGACCAGCCGCAAATCACCATCCAGCGCTTTTCTCACAAGCGCCAGCAGCTATTCTTTTTGGAGCAAATCCGACAGATGCAATTGCGCCAGCCCGGCGCTGCCCCACAGCGGCGCCAGGCTGGCGGAGCGGTCCAGCAACAGGCGCTGCAGCAGGGGCTCCAGCAGGGTTCTGTCGGGGTCGGCCAGCAGCACATAGCGCGGCTCGGGGTCGTCGGCAGCGCTCTGCGCCGGGTCGTTGGTGCGCCCCACCCAGTCGAGCGCCGTCAGGGTATCGAGCACCGGCGCCAGTTGCAGCACGTCCACGCGCAGCAGCTGCGCCAGCTGGCTGGCACGCAAGCCCTTGCCGATGTGGCGGCGCGCGCGCTGCAGCTCCTGCAGCGCCTCTACCGCCAATTGAAAAGTCCAGCCCGGCACCGTGCCGCGCCGCGCCACGCCGGCCAGCAGGCTGGGCAGATAGGCCGTGACCACCGCCCCCAGCAGCACGATGACCCACGCCACATAGATCCACACCAGCAAGATGGGCAGCGTGGCAAAGGTGCCATACACCACCGAATAGGTCGGCACCTTGCCCAGGTAAAGGGCCAGCACCTTCTTGGCCAGTTCGATGCACACGGCCACGAACAGGCCGCCCGCCCAGGCGTGGCGCCACTTCACGGGCGTGTTGGGCACATAGTGGTACAGCGCCGCCATGCCAGCGGCCAGCACCAAAAATTCGATGGAATCGAACAGCAGGCGCACGCCATCGGGCACGGCCCGCACCAGCCCGCCCGAGGCCGACATCACATACGAGGTGAGCGCCAGGCTGGCGCCCAGCACCACCGGCCCCAGCGTGATCGCGGCCCAGTAGATCAGCACCCGCTGCCCCAGCGGCCGCAGGCGCCGCACGCGCCAGATGTTGTTGAGGGTGCGGTCGATGGTCAAAATCAGCGCCAGCGCCGTCACCAGCAAGATGCTGAAACCCGCCACCCCCAGCCGGCTGGCCTGGGCCGCGAACTGCGTGAGGTAGCCCAGCACCTGGCGCGAAATGCTGTCAGGCACCAGGCTGTCCACCAGCCAGCGCTGCAGCACGCCCTGCAGCTCGCCAAAGATAGGAAACGCCGTGAACAAGGCCAGCGCCACGGTCACAAAAGGCACCAGGGCCAGCACGGTGGTGAACGTGAGGCTGCTGGCCGTCAGGCCCAGGCGGTCTTCACGAAAGCGCTCGCGCAGCGTCTGGGCGGTGGTTTGCCAGGGGAAGTGCGACAGCTCGGTCAGCAACGCCTGCAGGCGCTGAACTATGGTCTGTGGGGTCAGGGACATGGCCGATATGATCCTATGCCCGGCCACGGACCACGGGATGGCTTTGATAACGCTGCATGGATGCTGACTGTTTGTGCTGGATCAAGCGCGCATTGTGGGCCCAACCGCCCGGCGGGTGCGCAGCCCGCACCGCCCCTTTATATCGACAACACACTCCATGAATCCATCCCACACCTCGCCTGGCAACGCCGTTGCCGCCACCCGCTGGCTGGCCGCTGGCAGCCTGCTGGCGCTGATTGCCCTGTGCCTGGCCTGGGAGCTGGTGCTGGCCCCGCTGCGCCCCGGCGGCTCGTGGCTGGCGCTCAAGGCGCTGCCGCTGTGCATTCCGCTGGCGGGCATCCTCAAAAACCGCATGTACACCTACCGCTGGGTCAGCCTGGTGATCTGGCTGTATTTCATCGAGGGCGTGGTGCGCGCCTGGGGCGATGCCCCGCCGGGCGCATGGCTGGCCGGCGCCGAGATCGTGCTGTGCGTGGTGCTGTTCACGGCCTGCACGCTGCATGTGCGGCTGCGCCAGCGCAACGCCCGGGCCCAGGCACAGCCACAGGCCGCCGCAGACAGCGCCACCGCGGTTTCGCCGTAGCGCGCCACAGGCACAACGCCGGCCATCACCGCCCTGTTCACTGTTTACCTGAAAGACCAGCATGTCCACCTTGCTTGACACCTTACGGCGCATTGTGGGCGCCACCCATGTCCTGACCGACGGCGACCTCAGCGCCTGGGAGCAGGACTGGCGCCGCCGCGAGCGCGGCAAGGCGCTGGCCGTGGTGCGCCCCGGCAACACCGGCGAAGTCGCAGCCGTGGTGCGCGCCTGCGCCGCTGCGGGCACAGCCATCGTGCCGCAGGGCGGCAACACCGGCCTGGCCGTGGGCTCGACGCCCGACACCTCGGGCACGCAGGTGGTGCTGAGCCTGGCGCGCATGAACGCCGTGCGCGCCCTCGACAAGGACAACCTCACCATGACGGTAGAGGCCGGCTGCATCCTGCAGAACGTGCAGGACGCGGCCGACCAGGCGGGCCTGCTGTTCCCCCTGTCGCTGGCGGCCGAGGGCAGCTGCACCATTGGCGGCAACCTGGGCACCAATGCCGGCGGCACGCAGGTGGTGCGCTATGGCAATGCACGCGACCTGTGCCTGGGCCTCGAAGTGGTCACGCCCCAGGGCGAGGTGTGGAACGGCCTCAAGGGCCTGCGCAAGGACAACACGGGCTACGACCTGCGCAACCTGTTCATTGGCAGCGAAGGCACGCTGGGCGTCATCACCGCCGCCACGCTCAAGCTCTATCCCAAGCCAGCAGCGCAGCTCACGGCCTGGGCCGCCGTGCCCTCGATGGAACATGCGGTGGCGCTGCTGGGCCTGGCGCACCAGCACCTGGGCGCGGGGCTCACGGGCTTTGAGGTGATGGGCCAGTTTGCGCTGAGCCTGGTGGGCAAGCACATGCCGCAACTGCGCGTGCCCTTCCTGGGGGATGTGCATGCGCCGTGGGGCGTGCTGCTCGAAAACTCCGACAGCGAATCCGAGGACCACGCCCGCGCGCGCTTCGAGGCACTGCTCGAAACCGCCTTCGAGGCCGGCTGCGTGACCGATGCCGTGGTGGCAGAAAACCTCTCGCAGGCGCACAACCTGTGGCACATCCGCGAGAGCATTCCGCTGGCGCAGGCCGAAGAGGGGCTGAACATCAAGCACGACATCTCGGTGCCCATTTCGCGCATCCCGGCGTTTGTCGAATATGCCGACGCCCTGCTGGTGCGCGAGATTCCCGGCGTGCGCCTGGTCAACTTCGGCCACCTGGGCGATGGCAACCTGCACTACAACGTGCAGGCCCCCGTGGATGGCGACCCCAAGGTGTTCCTGCGCGAGCAAGAGGCGCATGTCAACCACCTGGTGTACGAAGCCGTGGCGCAATTCGGCGGCTCGTTCTCGGCCGAGCACGGCATTGGTGCGCTCAAGGTGGACAAGCTCGAAAAATACCAGTCGCCCACGGCGCTGGCGATGATGCGAGCCATCAAGGCGGCGCTGGATCCGCAGGGCATCATGAACCCGGGGCGGGTGCTGGGCGCCGCATGAGCCTCATCCAGGCCCTGCCGCCAGGGGCGCTCGACATCGTCGGCGACATCCATGGCGAAATCGACGCACTAGAGCAATTGCTGGCCCATCTGGGCTACGACGCCCTGGGCCGGCACCGCAATGGCCGCACGCTGGTCTTTGTGGGTGACTTCTGCGACCGGGGCCCCGACAGCCCCGCCGTGCTGGCGCGGGTGGCGCAGCTGGTGGCCAGCGGCCGCGCCGTGGCCGTGATCGGCAACCACGAGATCAACCTGCTGCGCAACGACGCCAAGGACGGCGCCGGGTGGTACTTTGACGCGCGCCTGGATTCCGACGAGGGCAAATACGCGCCCTTTGCCCGCCCCACGGCCAGCGAGCGCGCGGCCATCATCGCCTTTCTGGGCACGCTGCCGGTAGCGCTGGAGCGGCCCGACCTGCGCATCGTGCACGCCGCCTGGCTGCCCGCCCAGATCGCCGCCGCGCGCCAGTTGGCCGCTGGCAGCGTCCGCGCCGAATACGACCACTGGGAAGCCGAGGTGCGCCGGCAGGCACAAGACGGCACGCTGGCCCGGCGCATGGCCGCCGAGCGCCAGCAGTGGCCGCACGACCTGGAAGACCCCCTGCACAAGCCGCCATTTCTGCAGGCCCACGCCGACAACGAACTGCTCAAGGCCATGCTGAACCCGCTCAAGGTGCTGACCGCGGGGGTTGAACGCCAAGGCACCGACCCCTTCCATGCCGGCGGCAAATGGCGCTTTGTCGAGCGCATCGCCTGGTGGGACAGCTACACCGACGCCACCCCCGTGGTGGTGGGCCACTACTGGCGGCGCCCTGTGGTGCCCGCGCCGCACACCCTCACGCACGAAGAAGAAAGCCTGTTCAGCAACACGCCGCCCTTTGCCTGGCACGGCCAGCGCCACAACGTCTTTTGCGTGGACTATTCGGTCGGCGGGCGCTGGCGGGCCCGCAAGGCCGGCACGCCCCACGACCCGCAATACCGGCTGGCCGCCCTGCGCTGGCCCGAACGCACGCTGCTGTTCGAGGACGGTGCACAGGTGCCCACCACGGGGTTTGGCGCCTGATCCCTCCCGGCCAGCCCCGCCATCCCGCAGCCACAGCACCGGCCCCGACCATCGGTGGCACACTATCGGGCCCGGCGCCACGGCACGCCGACGCCCCTTGTCAAACGCTTCCAACGCCTGCTTTTCCCCCATGACTTCCGCCCCTCCTCCGCGCCCCGTCCGCTCGCAATACGAAGATTTCATGCGCCATGTGTTCACCCACGGGGTCTCCAAGGCGGACCGCACGGGCACCGGCACCCAAAGCGTGTTTGGCCACCAGATGCGCTTTGACCTGCGCGAGGGCTTTCCCCTGGTCACCACGAAAAAGGTGCACCTCAAGTCCATCATCGTGGAGCTGCTGTGGTTCCTCACCGGCTCCAGCAGCAACCACTGGCTCAAAGAGCGCGGCGTCACCATCTGGGACGAATGGGCGCGCCCCGATGGCGACCTCGGCCCGGTGTATGGCGTGCAGTGGCGCAGCTGGCCCACGCCCGACGGCGGCCACATCGACCAGATCAGTCAGTTGATCGACACCCTCAAGACCAACCCCGACTCGCGCCGCATCATCGTGAGCAGCTGGAACGTGGCCGAGCTGCACAAGATGGCGCTGATGCCCTGCCATGCGTTCTTCCAGTTCTATGTGGCGCCCGCCACCACGCCCGGCGGCAAAGGCCAGCTTTCCTGCCAGCTTTACCAGCGCAGCGCCGACATCTTTCTGGGCGTGCCCTTCAACATCGCCAGCTACGCGCTGCTCACACACATGGTGGCGCAGCAGTGCGACCTGGAGGTGGGCGATTTCATCTGGACGGGCGGCGACTGCCACATCTACAGCAACCACACCGAACAGGTGCAGACACAGCTGGCGCGCACGCCCTACCCCTATCCGGTGCTGAACATCAAGCGCCGGCCCGCCAGCATCTTCGACTACCAGTTGGAAGACTTTGAAGTGCAGGACTACCAGTGCCACCCCGCCATCAAGGCACCCGTGGCGGTGTGAGGAAGCGCGCATGGAAGTGGCACTGATCTACGCACGCGCCGCCAATGGCGTCATCGGCCGGGACGGCTCCATGCCCTGGCATTTGCCGGAAGACCTGGCGCATTTCAAACGGCTGACGCTGGGGCATCCGGTAATCATGGGGCGCAAGACCTGGGATTCACTGCCCGAGCGCTTTCGCCCCTTGCCGGGGCGCACCAACATCGTCATCACACGCCAGCCCGATTGGCATCAAAATGGCGTGCAGCGCGCATCCAGCCTGCGCGAGGCGCTACAGTTTTGTGCATCGTCCGACACCGTGTGGGTGATGGGCGGCGCGCAAATCTACGCCCAGGCATTGCCGCTGGCCCACCGCGTCGAAGTCACCGAGATTGCACAAATTTTTGACGGCGACGCCCATGCGCCAGTACTTGGCCCCGAATGGGTAGAGGCCGCCCGCGAGAACCACACCAGTGCCAGCGGGCTGCCGTTCAGCTTTGTCAGCTACGTGCATGCGGCCTGAGCGCGCCGCACATCCCAGTCGTTCACTCAGTGAGAAAACGGGCATTGCCGTGTACTTCTGCGATCCGCACAGCCCTGGCAAAGAGGCTCCAACGAGAACATGAATGGCCTGGTGCGCCAGTACCTGCGCAAGGGGAAGGACCTGAGCATCTACAGCCAGGAGCACTCCACTCTCATTCACTGAAATCCAGGGCGTTGCACTTCACTTTTGAATCCGCCCGTCTTGCTGCCCCAGGCCAACTGCGACTGCAGGTGGCTGCGTATCGGGCCTCTGGTCAGAAGGCTCGTGCATGGGCCCAGGCCAGCGGGGTGTCAGTTGCGACACTGCAAAGCTGGTGCACCAGGCTTCTCGGGTCGGCTCAGAGTCTGAGAGTTTTTCAGCCGTGCCCGAAAGGCGCGTCAAAACGCGCCGGGTCTAGGCGCAAAACACAGCCATAGCGCGGGCTATGGCGAGTATTTGCAACGACGAGCCGGTGTGTTTTGGCGTGCAAGGCGGGCATGGATGAAAGACTCTCAGCCTCTCAGATGGGCGACAGGTCCTGATCCATCACCTTGCCGATGGCTGGCGATTAACAATAACTGCTGTTTGCACGATAACACCAACAATGTTATTGTGCGATCATTAAGTTATGAATCCTCATTGTCGTGCCCGCCCTTGCCACCAGCGCTCTGAACTACCTGCATGAAACCCTCGGCGTTTCCACGTCGGGCCATGGGCCGTGGGCGAGCCTGGAGAGCCTGCCCTATTTTTTGCGGGACGCCTTCGATTTCGGGCAATTGGACATCCTTGGCCACACGGTCTTGCTGGCCCTGGAGCGAAATCCAGACCAACCGTCCATTGGCGATATCCGCAATCGCTTGGACAAGTTGAGGTCGCTGACAGGACAGCCCGTGGTCTATGTGACTGAAGCACTTGCCTCCTACGAACGCAAACGCCTGATCACGCAAAAAGTGCCATTCATTGTTCCCGGCAACCAACTCTACCTGCCCGACCTGGGGCTGGACCTGCGCGAATATTTTCGCCAGCGCCCCAACTCGGCGGACGTTCCGCTCAGTCCTTCAGCCCAGGCCATGTTGATCACCGCCTTGCTGCGTCCTCGCTGGGAGGCCGAATGGCATCCTGCAGAGACAGCCGCCACTCTTGCCTACACCCCTATGACGCTCTCGCGCGCCGTGCGGGAGCTGGTGGCGGCAGGACTCGCGCAGGCACACAAGGCCGGCCGATCCCAGTATCTGAGCATGATGCACCCTCCGCGTGAGACTTGGGAACAAGCACAGCCCCTGCTGCGCAGTCCCGTGCAGCGCACCATCTGGACAACCGCGCCGACACGGACGGAACTGCCCGTGCGCGTGGCCGGCCTGAGCGCGCTCGCGCGCTTCTCGATGCTCACGGAACCCAAATCGCCGGTATTCGCCGTGAACCGCAGCGCATGGCAGGCACTGAAAGCAGATATCGTCGAACTTCCGCAAGCCGAGCCAGGTGCATGCGAATGGCAGTTGTGGAACTACACCCCGACGCTACAGCCGGACAGCGACATGGTGGACCCCCTCTCGCTCATGCTGAGCTTGCGGGGCAGCACCGATGAACGTGTCCAAAGCGCACTGGATGAACTGAAAGAGCAATTGCCATGGTGAAGGGGCTGGATGTTTTTCGGGCATGGTTTGCCGACTACCCGGACCAGTACCTCCTGATCGGCGGCACTGCGGCCACCTTGGCAATGGAAGAGGCAGGGCTGAACTTTCGCGCCACCAAGGACCTGGATGTCGTCCTGCATGTGGAAGCGCTGACGCCGGCATTCGGCGAAACCTTCTGGAGGTTCATCGAAGCGGGCGGCTATGAGATCCGGCAGGCCAGCGACACAGGTAGGCCGGCCTTCTACCGTTTTCAGAAGCCGACCGACAACAGCTTTCCGGTCATGGTCGAACTGTTCTCCCGTGCGCCCGACAGCCTGCGGCCCATCGAGAACGGACAGCTCACCCCTATCCCTTTCGACGAAGCAGTTTCAAGCCTATCGGCCATCTTGCTCGATGACGCCTACTACGCATTCATCATCGCCGGCCGCCGCGAGATGGATGGCTTGCCCTGGGTCGGCGAGGATCGCCTGATTCCATTGAAAGCCATAGCCTGGCTGGACCTGAGCGCACGCCGGGAACAGGGCGAGCAGGTGGATGCCAGGAACATCCGCAAGCATGCCAACGATGTCCTGCGACTTTCGCAATTACTCGCCCCTGCAACGCGCATCCCTCTCGAAGCGAAAATCGCCGATGACATGAGAAGATTTTTGGATGCAGCGGTAGCCGATGACTCTCTCGACCCCAAGGCCCTGGGGCTCGGCCGGGCACCCCTCACCGATTTTCTGGACCGGATCGCACAGGCCTATGGACTCCAGGATGGAGAGGCCCCGTGATTCGGCTTGATGGTCGCAAGGGCAGAAGTGCAAATTGCCCGCGATTCGTTACCAAAAGGGGTTTAAGAGATTTCATTTGGGGGCCTCTTTGGGAGCCTCAAATGAATCAACAAAATATTAAATCTTTAAAATCAACAGGATAAATTACTTATGAAAATTGCCACCTGGAACGTCAATTCCCTCAGCGTGCGCCTACCCCAGGTGCTGGCCTGGCTGGCCGCCAACCCGGTCGATGCGCTGTGCCTGCAGGAGCTCAAGCTCACCGACGACAAGTTTCCGCACGATGCGCTCAAGGCGGCCGGCTACGAAGCCGCAGCCTTTGGCCAAAAAACCTACAACGGCGTGGCGATCCTCAGTCGCCACCCGCTGCGCGACGTGGTGCGCAACATTCCTGGGCACGATGATGAGCAAGCCCGCGTGATTGCCGCCACGCTGGACACACCCACGGGCCCCTTGCGCCTGCTCAACGGCTATTTCGTGAACGGGCAAGAGCCAGGCTCGGAAAAATTTGCCTACAAGATGCGCTGGCTGCAGGCACTGCAGGACATGGTGCGCGCCGAGATGGCGGCGCATCCGCGCCTGGTGCTGGTGGGTGACTTCAACGTGGCGCCAGAAGACCGCGACTCTTACGACCCCGTGGGTCTACGCGAAACCATTCACCACACCATCGAAGAGCGCACGCACTTCCAGGCCCTGCTGGGGCTGGGGCTGACCGATGCCTTTCGCATGTTCGAGCAGCCCGAGAAGAGCTATTCATGGTGGGACTACCGCATGCTGGGTTTCCAGAAAAACCGGGGGCTGCGCATCGACCATATCCTGGTCAGCGATGCGCTGCGCGGCTCTGTCAGCGCCTGCACGATCGACCGTGCGCCGCGCAAGAACCCGCAACCCAGCGACCACGCACCGGTGGTGGTGACGCTGGGCTGAGATCGTAAACACGATCTCAGAAGCCAAGCCGCTGCCCAGCAACGCACCACCGAGGCCTTGCGGCCCCGGGGCTTGTGCTTTCCTCAATCCGGCAGTTGGATGCGCCTGCCGGTGCCGTGATGGGGGTGCCAGGCAAGACGCAACGACGCCGCAGGCTCATGCCAGCTTTTAGGTTTACTATGTTTTTCATAGCTGCAAGCGCTTGGTACATAAGCGCAAGGCAGCGATTTAGCTCTCATCCGGCGCATCAAGCCCCAGTTCCTGGATCTTGCGCGTGATGGTGTTGCGGCCAATGCCCAGCCGCTGTGCAGCCTCCATGCGCCGGCCGTGGGTGGCAACCAGCGCTGTGCGAATCAAGCGTGATTCAAAGCGCCGCGTGAGGACATCCCATACATCGGTTTGCCCGCCCGCCAGCAGCTTTTGCGCCTCGGCTTCGAGTGCATGCTCCCAGCCACCGCTGCCAGCGGCATTGGCGTTGGCGGTGCCCGGCACGGGCGCGGTGCCTTCGTTCACCAGAAGGTCACCGCCCAACTCCGGCGCGAACACCGGCACCGCGCCCGAAGCGGGCGCGGGTACAGGGGCCGCATGGAGCGAATCAGGGCGCTCGACCACCACCGGTGCAGCCACGGTGCGCGCAGGTGCCTGATAAACCGACGATTCCAGCACCTCGGGCGGCAGGTCTTGCAGCGAAATCACCTGCGCGGGCGCCATCACGGTGAGCCAGTGGCAGATGTTTTCGAGCTGGCGCACATTGCCCGGAAAGGCGAACTGCTCCAGCCGCGCCAGCGCCGATTCGGCGATGCGCTTGGGCTCCACGCCCAGCTGCCGCGCGCTTTGCTGCAGAAAATGGCGCGTGAGCATGGGCACGTCTTCGTGTCGCTCGCGCAGCGCGGGCAGGCGCAGGCGGATGACGTTGAGGCGGTGGAACAAGTCCTCGCGAAAGCCGCCTTCCTTGACGCGCTTTTCCAGATCCTGGTGGGTGGCCGCAATCACACGCACATGGGCTTTGACGGCCGCATGGCCGCCCACGCGGTAGAACTGGCCATCAGACAACACACGCAAGAGGCGCGTCTGCAGATCAAACGGCATGTCGCCGATTTCATCCAGGAACAGCGTGCCGCCCTCGGCCTGCTCGAAGCGGCCACGCCGCTGCGTCTGCGCACCGGTGAAGGCGCCGCGCTCATGGCCGAAGAGCTCGGATTCGAGCAGGTCTTTCGGGATCGCCGCAGTGTTGATGGCCACAAATGGGCCGTCGGCGCACGGCGAATGTTTGTGCAGCGCACGCGCCACCAGCTCCTTGCCCGAGCCCGATTCGCCTGTGATCAGCACTGTCACCTGGCTCTGGCTCAGGCGGCCGATGGCGCGGAACACGTCCTGCATGGCGGGCGCCTGGCCCAGCATCTCGGGGGTTTCGGCCTGGCGTTCTTCCGTTACTTCCTCGCGCTGGCTTTCTTCCACCGCGCGACGGATCAGCTCGACCGCCTTGGGCAGGTCAAACGGCTTAGGCAGGTATTCAAAGGCCCCGCGCTGGAATGCCGAGACGGCGCTGTCGAGGTCGGAGTACGCCGTCATGATGATGACGGGCAACCCCGGCTGCAGTTCGCGCACTTTTTCCAGCAGCTGAAGGCCGGAGCCCCCGGGCATGCGGATGTCGCTCACCAGAACCTGGGGGCCTTGCCGTGCGGCGTCGCCCACGGCAATTTGCGCCAGCGCTTCCAGCACTTCGCGGGGGTTCGTGAAGCTGCGCGTGGGCAGGTTCTCGCGGGCCAGCGCTTTTTCCAGAACGAAGCGGATCGAGGGGTCGTCATCTACTATCCAGATCGGCTTCATGTGTTTTTTTACCTTCGCTGTGGTTGCATGTCGGGGACCTCAGGGCAAGGGAATCAGGATGCGAAAGTCGGTGCGACCCGGTACGCTGTCGCATTCGACCAACCCATGGTGGCGTTGCACGAAAGTTTGCGCCAACGTGAGCCCCAGTCCTGATCCGCCGTCCCGACCCGACACCAGCGGGTAAAAAATCCGCTCTTTGATGGCATCGGGCACGCCCGGTCCGTTGTCGATGACATGCAATTCCAGTGCCAGCCGATATCGCTGACGACCAAACGTGACCTGTCGGGCCACGCGGGTGCGCAGCGTGATGACGGCATCGCCCTTGGCAATGCGTTCTGCCAGGGCCTGGGCCGCGTTCTGCACGATGTTCAGCAAGGCCTGGATCAGCTGGGCGCGGTCGCCACGGAACTCGGGAATCGATGCGTCGTAATCGCGCTGCACGGTCAGGCCCTGCGGGAATTCGACCAGCACCAGCGAGCGCACGCGCTCGCACACCTCATGGATGTTGACGTCGCCCACCAGATGCGGGTGGCGGTGCGGTGCCAGCAGCCGGTCTACCAGGCTCTGCAGACGGTCGGCCTCGTGGATGATGACCTCGGTGTATTCAGTCAGCTCGCGGCTTTCCAGCTCCATCTCCAGCAGCTGTGCGGCACCACGGATGCCACCCAGCGGGTTCTTGATCTCGTGGGCCAGATTGCGAATCAGCTCCTTGTTGGCCTGGGCCTGGTCGAGCAGACGCTCTTCACGGTCCTGGCGTGCATGCTGTTCCAGGGGCCACAGCTCCACCAGGATTTCGCCCACCTGCTCGGCATCGGCCACATTGACATGCACGGGCACGGGGTCCTGGTGCAGACGCTTCAAGCTCGCTTCGTAGCGCAGCGCGGCAAAGTCCTTGCCACGCGCACCGGCCAAAGCCGTCTGCAGCAGCGTAGGGTCGGTGAAGAAGGAGGAGAAGTCCAGGCCTTCCAGCGTGCGCCGCGACAAGCCCAGCGTGTTCTCCAGCGCCGCGTTGGCAAATTGCACGGCGCCGTCTGAACGCAGCACCGCCACCAGCGTGGACATCAGATCCAGCGGATGAAAGCGCTCCGTTTCAGCGGCGGGCGAATCGGGCAGCACCAAGCGCTCCATCCCGCCTACTTCGAGCCGGCTGGAAGGCGCGCCAGCTCGCGCCGGATTCCGGCCAGGTCACTCTCGCTGCGCGCAACACTGGCCTTGAGTTCGGCCGTGCGCTCCAGGTAAACCTGGGGATTGCGCAGGTCCAGCGCATTGCGCTCGGGCGCACCATTGTTGTATTCCTTGAGCAATTCGGCGTGGCGTGCCTCGGCCTTGCGCAACTCGGACTCCAAAATGGCGCGGGCATCCGCATCGCGTGCGCGCTGGTCGTTGTTTTCCACCCGTGGCGCACCGGCGGGCGAGGCGGTAGTGGCAGTGGTGGAAGCTGATGCAGCAGCGCCCGATGCCGCCGCCTTGGGGCGTGTGCCCTGCACCACCGTCACGTTGCCGCCCTCAACCAGCTTGCAGCCGCGTTCCTTGGCCTGGGCGGCGTTGTTGGTGTATTCATTGCCGCAGCGGTAGATGCGATCCTGCGCCCAGGCAGCGGGTGCCAGGGCGGCGATGACTATCAGGGTAGTGAGCGATTTTTTCATTCAGTGTCCTCGCACATGCTATGCAGGGGTGCTGTTGAGTATCCCCTAATCGCCACGCATCACCAATTGAGCAACCGCAACCGATACAGGCTATTGGGAAAGGATGCAACAGATGATGGCTTGGTTCCTGACCCGACCTCAACATATCGTGGCACCATGAAAAAAGGCGGCTTGCGCCGCCTTTGGATGCCATCGCCTGCGGACAGAGGATTACAGCGAGTAGTACATGTCGTATTCGACCGGATGCACCGCCATGCGAAAACGCGTGACTTCGCTCATCTTCAAGTCGATGTAGGCGTCGATCATGCTTTCGGAGAACACGCCACCCTTGGTCAGGAAGCCACGGTCGGCGTCCAGGGCTTCCAGTGCTTGGTCCAGGCTGTGGCAGACGGTTGGAACCAGCTTGTCTTCTTCAGGCGGCAGATGGTACAGATCCTTGGTTGCGGCTTCCCCGGGATGGATCTTGCTTTCCACGCCGTCCAGACCCGCCATCAGCAGTGCCGCAAAGCCCAGGTAGGGGTTCATCAGTGGATCGGGGAAGCGCGCTTCCACGCGACGGCCCTTGGGGTTGGCAACGTAAGGAATGCGGATCGAGGCAGAGCGGTTCTTGGCCGAGTAAGCCAGCTTCACCGGGGCTTCGAAGTGGGGCACCAGGCGCTTGTAGCTGTTGGTGCCAGGGTTGGTGATGGCGTTCAGGGCACGGGCGTGCTTGATGATGCCGCCGATGTAGTACAGCGCAAAGTCAGACAGGCCTGCATAGCCGTCGCCGGCAAACAGGTTCTTGCCGTCTTTCCAGACCGACTGGTGCACATGCATGCCCGAGCCGTTGTCGCCGTGGTAGGGCTTGGGCATGAAGGTGGCGGTCTTGCCATAGGCGTTGGCCACGTTGTGGATCACATACTTTTGCAGCATGGTCCAGTCGGCGCGCTCGACCAGGGTGCTAAAACGCGTGCCGATTTCGTTCTGGCCCGCGCCCGCCACTTCGTGGTGGAACACTTCGACCGGAATGCCCAGCGATTCGAGGATCAGCGACATTTCGGCGCGCATGTCCTGCGTGCTGTCGACGGGAGGCACGGGAAAGTAGCCGCCCTTGAGGGTAGGACGGTGGCCACGGTTACCGCCTTCGAGCTTGGCGCCGGTGTTCCAGGGTGCTTCGTACTCTTCGATTTCGTAGAAGGTGTGGTTGGGCTCGGTGCTCCAACGCACGCCGTCAAAGATGAAGAATTCGGGCTCGGGGCCGAAGAATGCCGTGTCACCCAGACCCGATGCCTTCAGATAGGCTTCGGCGCGCTTGGCCACCGAGCGGGGGTCGCGGTCATAGGCCTTGCCATCGCTGGGCTCAATCACGTCGCAGGTGAGGATCAGCGTTGTTTCTTCGAAAAACGGGTCGATGTTGGCCGAATTCGGGTCAGGAATCAGTTGCATGTCGGAGGCTTCGATGCCCTTCCATCCGGCAATCGACGAGCCGTCAAAGGCATGGCCCGAAATGAACTTGTCTTCGTCAAAATGCGAGACAGGCACCGTGGTGTGGTGCTGTTTGCCACGGGTATCGGTAAAACGGAAGTCCACGAATTTGACTTCGTTCTCCTTCACCAGCTTCATTACGTCTGCAACGGTCTTGGCCATCAGGTTCTCCTGGGTAAAACGCTTGTTAAAAAAGTCTGCCAAGCGAAAAGCAGTTTGCGTGCCAGGCGAGTGCCTTGCCTGCACTGGGACGGAGCACTCAGGGCAAAGCCGCTGAAGCCCCGGCACCAAATATCACCAAAACGGTGCATTCATGCATTTTTTAGAGCTCACTACAGGTTTCGCACCAATTCAGGGCCGCATCGAGCACCAATGGCGTGCAAGCCCGTTTGCAGGCCTGCCCACGCAGCAGGAACGTCTGCAGCCGGTCCCTTCACGCCCAATTCTATGTGGCGCCCATATTGCGGGTGATCAACGCTGGGCAGGCTGAACACCCGGATTCCGGGGTGCTCTTGCTCAATGCGTTGCATCAGGGGCGTGAGCACCGCCTCCAGCGAGCCAAAGACAATGACGGACTGTTCGGTCTGCGGCGAACAATTGAAAAGATGCGGGTATTCGTGGTCCAGCACCCATGCGATCATGGGCCACGCCATCACCGGAAAGCCCGGTACA
The DNA here is from genome assembly GCF_017939685.1 of Acidovorax sp. JG5. Taxonomy (NCBI): domain Bacteria; kingdom Pseudomonadati; phylum Pseudomonadota; class Betaproteobacteria; order Burkholderiales; family Comamonadaceae; genus Acidovorax; species Acidovorax sp. JG5. Next base: position 5,833 of record NZ_JAGKSE010000027.1, on the reverse strand, counting down.
AAATGCACTGCCCCGCCTCCCGGGCCATTGCAGCTGAAGCCGGGGATTTTGTTGTAGGGGTTGGGCACGATGCGCGCGCCCTGGGGAAACATGCCCATGTTGAGCCGATGCACGTTGTCCGGACGGTCTGCCTCATAGGGCACGCCCTGCTCGCGCGCCACATCCTGCATGCGCTCGCGGATCAGGGCCTCGGCTTGCGGGTGCAGCACCAGATCCGCACCCAGCGCCCTGGCCGCGCACTGGCGCGTGTGGTCATCCGGAGTGGCGCCAATGCCGCCGCATGAAAACACCATATCGCCCGACGCGAACGCACGGTGCAGCGTGGCTGTGAGGCGCTCGGGACTGTCGCCCACATAGTCAACATACGACAAGGCCAGCCCGCGTGCCGCCAGCAACTCGATGACCTTGGGCATATGCTTGTCGGCACGCTTGCCCGAAAGAATCTCATCGCCCACGATGATCAGGCCAATATGCGAACTCATGGCAATTCTTTCTCCGAAATGAAGGTTGCATCAGGGGCTGCGCCGGGGTGGACTGCAATGGCCACAGCAGCTGGATCGCTGGCAGGGGCCACCGTTGCCGACGGCGCACCGCCGCCCTCCCGCCGCAGGCGCTCCAGTGCGGCAAGGCAGTAATGCGCAAACCACAGGGAAGAGAAGGCAAAAACCAGGGTGTAAATCCAGATCGCCAGCGGTACCAGAACAAAAAAAGCCGCCGCAAAAACCACGCCGGAAGCCCATACGAGGCTGGGCGCCGCGCCCAGATAACCGGTCAATACACCGATTCCCAGCAGGCTGGTCCGGTGGCGGCGCAATATCTCGCGCCGCTCATCCTTGCTGGCATGCTCGGCCAATGCATCGAACGCCATGACGCGGTAGGTAAGCCAGCCCCAGATCAGCGGCGGCAGCACCAGCACCAGAGGCGGCACCAGCCACAATGGAATCGACACCACCAGAGCAACCACTGCCAGCACGGTGGAACCCAAAGACCACACAGCGCCAGCCCAGAACGATCCGCCCCGCTTGCGCTCGAGATGGGGAAAACGACGCTGTGCCACCAGGGCCACCAGTGCGGGCGTCATCAGCAGCGCGACTGCCAGCAGCGAAACCATCACCAGCACGGGCGTGACGACCAGGATCACCATGAGTGGTGCCATCACGGCGGTCACATCGCCCACGCCCCAAGCGTGGAGCCAGCCCCAGAAGGTAGCAAGCAGCGTGGAAGACTCCAGCATAGAGCGCATGCCCCGTACGGCACCATCCCAGTAGAAATAGCTCAGGGCGCCGCCCAAAACCCCGATCAGCAGCAATGGCACCATTGACAGCATGATCACGCGCGGGCGCAGGCAATACACCGCTGCGCGCCAGAAAGAATCAACCAGGAGTCCCATGTCGGCAAGCATACCCTGACCGCCTGGGAAACGGCTCAATGGGCGGCTTGAACGCGGGTTCAGGCCTTTCCAACCAGCCTGAGCACGCCACGCCATTGCTGGGACCAGAACCCCCTGCCATAGTCGCGCAGGCGGCCCTGCGGATCGGGCTCCACCTGGTCTCTTACGCCCGTGGGGTCGTAGCGGAGCTGGAAATCGGCCGTACCAAACAACATGTCCCACCAGGGCAACAGCACGCCGAAGTTATGCCCGCCCAGGACTGCCTTCCGCCCCGTGGGCGGCAGCGTGCCTGAGGCCATGTCGGCAGAGGGATGCGCCGTTGGCGTGGTCTCATGGCCGAAGCCAATGGTGTGGTGCCGACGGTGAAACCGGGGGCTGATCCACAGCCGCTCACCCCAGCGGCCAAACCACAGGCGCAGGTTGGCGTGCTGAAAGCTCTCGCTCAGCTGGGTGATCGCCACGATGGCAATGAATTGCCCGGGAGCCACGCCAATGGCTTGCGCCACGATCACCAGCAGCGTGTCTCTGAGCACGTCATCGAGCAGATGGTTGCGGTTGTCGCTCCACATCGTCATCTGACGCTGTGCATGGTGCAGGGAATGCAGGCGCCACCACCACTCAAAATGGTGCTGGCCTCGGTGCAGCCAGTAGTCCACGAAATCAAAAACGACCAGGTAGAGCAGCAGGCTGACCCATGGAATGTCCGTAAGCCCAGGCCACAGGCCATCGAGCTGCAGCGTGCTGATACCAACCACCCGGAGCGAGCCAAACAGCATGTCCGCCAAGGGGGCAACGGCAAAGAATAAAAGCACCCGAAACAGGCCCAGCCGGTGCAGCAGGGTATAAGCCATGTCGGTGCGGATGGTCGCCCGGTCGGTGATGGGCTCCACCGGGCGCCAGCGCTGCAAGGGGCCAAACACCGCCACGATCACCACCAGTTGCAGCAGGCCGACCAGTAACCACCCGGTGGCCGCGTATCCGTTTTCCAGCAGATTGCCAAGCCCCAAGGCAAAGAGCAAAGGCTGCAGTGTGGACTCGAACAACCACTGCTGCGCCCCGTTGAAGGCGTCGGCCCACCATTCCATCATTTCACCCCTTTGTCATTGTTTTGCGCATGATGATGCGGCCCGATCGCCGCGATCGCGCCCCCATCAACGCAGATGACCTGCTGCGTAATCCGGATGCTCGCGCAATGTGCGAAAACAGAAGCCTTTCGCCTTCAACCCCACAATCAACGGCTCCAGCACGGCAGGAGCCCAGGCATCTTTGCGTGACCAGATGCCCAGATGCGCTATCAGGATGTCGCCACTGCGTATGTCTTGCAGCGACTTGCGCAGCAGCGCTTCGTTGCTGAATTTTTCACTGGACAGCTCATCCCCCAAAAACCCTGCCGGCGCCCAACCCACATGGGTGTAGCCACACGCCTTGGCGCTGGCGATCAGTTGGGGCGATGTCTTGCCGCCGGGTGCCCGGAACAGGGGCAAGGGTTTCTGCCCTGTAAGAGCCTGCAATCGATCCGCAGCACGACCCAGTTCTTCACAGTATTCCGGCGCGCCCATCGTGAACTCCTGCCCCTGCCGCGGACCGGCCGAGGGCCGCACGCGAAACGCCGGCGCAGCCGCATCACCGAGGTCCGCACGCCAGTAAACGTGGTTCCAGGTGTGGGATGCAAAGGCGTGGCCTTCCGCACCGCGGGCGCGCCACCACGCTGCCCAGTGCGCGCCCAGGCTGCCAGCGCCCTGCTTTGTCGGCTCTTGCGCGGCAAAAAAGGTCACCTGGACCTGCTGGCGTTGCAGAACATCCGCGATCAGCGGCGCCACCTCCATGTGGCCGGTGTCGAAGGTGAGGTAGAGCGGTTTTTTACAGTCGTTTTGAGCACTAGCGCTTATGGGTAAAGCGCAAGAAGCTATCAAAAATGAAGCATTTACAGCCAACCCCCTGTACCGCAGAATCGCCTCGCGCATGGCGTCACCGGGGTGCGTGCTGCAACGTCCATACGCCATGGGGCGACTTCCCTACAGCGACTTGCCGCACCACCGTGCCAGCCTGGGTATCCACCACCGAAAGCTTGCGTGCCCAGCGTGAGCTCACGTAAATCCAGCGGCCATCGGCCGACACGTCCATGCAATCGGGCCCCCCCGGCACAGGATAGGTGGCAACCACCTCTTGCGTCCCCATGTCAATCTTGCTGATCGAGTTGGCCACGCGGTTGCTGACATAAAGATGGCGACCGTCTCCCGCAGCCCGGAAGGCATGCGCGCCATTGCCGGTGGTGATTTTCTTGATACTGCGCGGCTCACGTCCGGAAATATCAAACACCTCAACCCCATCGCTGCCGGTCAGCCCGACAAAAAGCCGCCGATCATCGCCACTGCCGTATACGTCCGCCGGCATGGCGCCCGTCTTGGTGCGCCACTTGATGGTCTGCGTGGCGATGTCCATGGCAACGAGTTCATCGCTGTCCTGCATGGACACATAAACCGTGGTGCTGCGGCTGTCTATCCACATGTGGCTGGGTGTGCGCGACGTGGCCACGCGCTTGACCAGTACGGGCTCGTTCCCATCCCAACGGTAAAAGTCGACATGGTTGAGCCGGTTGGCCGCAGTGATGAGCCACTTCATGTCAGGTGAAAAGCGCAGATGGTACGGATCGACAATGCCGCGGACAGTCCGCTGCACTTGCGCCGTCCGCGGATCCACGAAGGTCAGCGTGTCGGCCAGCGCATTGGCCACAATCAGGGATTTCTCATCCGGCGTCAGGTACAGATGGTGCGGCTCCTTGCCCGTGGGAATGCGCACAGATTCGGTCCAGGTGACGGGATCGATCACGCTGACATTGGCCTCCAGCGAATTCAGGACAAAAACAGGAGGCGGCGCGGAAGTTGCCGCATTGGCCACGGACAACGCTAACCCAGCCAAGATGGCGCAGCAATGTGCAGCAGAAAAAATCTTCACAGGAACCCACTTTCGTAAGCGCACGGCAAACCCATGTTGACCGCCGATGGCGACCATTGCTGACGATCAGATGTCAGTGGGCTGCCAGCGGTGCGGCAAGAGCTCGTCGATACGGCTGGCCTTGTGCGTGGGCAGCCTTGTGAGCACGTCCTGGAGGTAGGCATAGGGGTCATGCCCGTTCATGCGCGCCGACTGCACCAGGCTCATCACCGCCGCCGCCCGCTGGCCCGCGCGCAGGCTGCCGGCGAACAGCCAATTGGCTCTGCCAATGGCAATGGGCCGGATCTGGTTCTCGATCCAGTTGTTGTCCACGGGCAGTTGCCCGTCATCGACGAAGCGTGTCAACGCCGTCCAGCGCCTGAGGCTGTAATCCAGGGCCTTGGCCGTTGCTGAGCTATCGGGCAGTTTCTGCCGCTGCAATGTCATCCACTGGTGCAACGCATCCAGGATCGGCTTGGTGTGCTGCTGACGAATGGCTTTGCGTTGATCGGCGTTCAGTTCCTTGACCTCGCGCTCGATGTCATAGACCTTGGCGAATTGCTCCAGCGCGAACCCGGCAAGCTGGCTTTTGTTCGCCGCATGGAGGTCAAAGAGTTTGCGCCGGGCATGCGCCAGGCAGCCCACCTCGGTCACGCCACTGGCAATCAGGGCCTTGTAGCCGGCGAAGTCGTCGCAAACCAGTGCCCCCTTCCAGTCGCCCAGGAAGTTGCGGGCATGCTCGCCAGCCCTGGACTCGCAGAAGTCATACACCACGGCTTTCATGTCTTCGAACGCCCCTGGCGCGTAGGCCCACAGGTAGGCGCGATGCGTCGCTCCCTTGCCAGGTTTGAGCATTTGCACTGGCGTCTCGTCGGCGTGCAGCACACGGTGGCCGAGTATTTCCGCCTTGAGCGCATCGACTAGCGGCTGCAGCCGCACGCCGCAGGTGCCTACCCACTGCGCCAGAGTCGAGCGAGGAATGGCCAGACCGGCGCGCGCAAAGATGCTTTCCTGACGGTACAGCGGCAAGTGGTCCGCGTATTTGGCCACCAGCACCTGGGCCAGCAGGCCGGTGGTGGGGATGCCTTTGTCGATCACATGCGCTTCAACCGGCGCCTGGGTGATGGTCTCGCATTGGGCGCAGGCCCACTTGCCACGGATGTGACGCTCCACCGTGAACACGCCGGGCACATAGTCGAGCTTTTCGGCCACGTCTTCGCCGATGCGTTTCATCTGACAGCCGCACTGGCAGGTGGTCGAATCGGGCTCGTGGCGGATCTCGCGGCGCGGCAGATTGGCCGGCAGCGGCTGGCGTTTGGGCTGTTGTTTGGCTTGCGGGGCAGCGGCCGCAGGCTGCAGCTGCTCGATCTCCAAGCAGACAGCCGCCAAGTCGGCCTCGATCTCGTCTTCGAGCAAGCTGCGCTGCTCGGCGTTGAAGCGCTCGGACTGTGCGGCGAACTTCATGCGTTTCAAGAGCGCATTCTCGTGGGTGAGCTTGGCGTTGAGCGC
>NZ_JAGKSE010000026.1:0-39230 GCF_017939685.1 Acidovorax sp. JG5 | reverse complement strand
AATTGCTCATTCGGGGTAGATGGGGTGGCCGGACGGATACCCTTTAGGTAGTGACTCTCCAAAGCCTTTTGTACAGATTCAAGACTCACGCACAAGCTGTTAAACCCTTCCTGCAGCGGGCTGGCGTAGCCCGCCCTTTTTTCCACAGGAGCTGCATCAATGATCTTCTGCCCCAACTCCGTAAGGCTGTTGGGAGTAATGACCGCTTGCCACGCATTCTTAAATCCATCTAGCTCGGGGATGAGCTGATAGCGTGGCGCCAGAGCGCTTAAGAACTGTTGGCGAATAATTTCCGGATCGAGCTGATCAAAAATGATGTGTAGGTTGATCCTGTTCCAATCTGATTTGGAATAGGAGCCATCTTGATCCCTTTTCACGACGCCAGCGAACTTGTCGAGACGCAATTCGATTACCGGCAAAATGAGGTCGATGTTCTTCAGCCGACCGTCTTTCTTGGCCTTCAGCACCCGCTCATAACCATCGACGAAGATGTAGTCGTTGATACCGATGACCTTGAAATCCGGCGGCAGATTTTCGAGGTCAGCAATGAAGCTCTCCCAGACCTCGTCGGTGTTGCCGCCGTAGTTCTGAACGATGGACGACGGCGTATGGACATGGAGATCCCATTTTCTCCACGTCGATCCCACCGGGTTGTGGTTGCTCATTTTTCTCCCTCGCTTCCTCTGAACGTTAACTTGTACTTTCGCGCTTTGGCCGCAGCAGCGCGGTCGCAGCGGCACCTACGCAATCGCGCAAGCGCTCATCGCTGAGCGCATTTACCCCCTCGGGCGTACCAGCGCCTGCATTTGCAAGCGCTAGGTACTGCCCACGGGTTAGTCGGACTGGCACCTTCACGAGCGGAAGCGCAGCGGATGGCAAGCCGAATTCAAGCCGCTGCAGGATTTCGTCCAGCCCCTTCAGAAACTCGGGCTGATCAGGAAACAAGGTCGACAAAATTTGATGAGCGGAGCGCAGGTGAAAACGTGTCCCGTCGGCAATACCAATAATGTTGCCGTAACCGATCGCACCGCCGAAAGGCGTAGTGGAGAACCGCTTCTCCAGTACATCGACAGGCGTACCTTCGATCCAGTCATACAGGAGCGCTGCACGTTTGCATCTAGCCCAGAACTCGAAGTCATCGCGGCAATATCGCTGCAGGGCCTGCATCATCGGTTGACCATACCGCTGCGCCGCGTCGTTGGCCCGCACGCTCTCGGAGCGTCCCCGCTTCATGACCGGCGTATAGATCGCGTCCATCTCGTCCAAGACCTGCACCATCGCCAGTACCTGGGTAGGGCGTGTCTGCGCAGCGTTCAATTGTTTCATCAACTCCACCAAACGCAGGCTCGACTCGAACGACAAGGATGAGGCGCCGCATGCGCGGCCGAGCAAGGTCAGATGAACGAGATCGCCCTCTCGCTCTGCCAGTCCGGCTTGTAACAGGCGCTCGACCAAGGCTGTCACCTCAATCTCCACCAGGGATATCCACTGGGGGTTCGCGCGTGATGCCGAATAACCGCCGAAGGTGTTGACTAGCAGACCGGGAATCTCGGTGGCACGCACGCCGCGCACCTGGCTGAGAAGGCGCAACGTCCAGGTCGGCAGGTCTCGCTGTTGGAATGACGACTTCACGTCTTCCGGCACACCCAACACGTACCTCTGGAATAGTTGCGCGCGCTCCATCGGCGTGTCCGCGAGGATGATGGCTTTGCCGGTTTCGTTGTAACCCAGTCGTCCCGCCCGTCCCGCCATGTTCTTGTATTCGGCAACGGTGAATTGCCTACCGTCCTCACCGACGAATTCATTTTCTGCGAGCACCACCGTCGATGCCGGGGTATTGATACCGGCAGCGAGCGTCGTGGTTGCCACCAGAACATGGATACCCCCGTCAGGGTTGCGATAACCCTTCTCGATGGCCTCACGTTCAGCGCGCAGCAGATTAGTGTTGTGGAACGCTGTGCCACCAGCAAGGCACTCGCGCAAGTCCTGCGACGCCCCGGTCAGGTCCTGAGTCGGCAACACGGCGAGAACTGCTGTGGCTGGCCCGAGCCCCAGTTCCTTAAACAGATACTTGGCGCAGCCCTGCGCCGGGCCGCGCATGTTGCGGAAGATCAGCAGCTTTTCGCCCTGCGCGACCAGTTGCTGGGCCAACGGCACGATCACGTCTTGCGAGCCCGGTTTGTCGCGACGCTGCACGATGCGTTGTGCCGGCAGCAGGGCTTCGGTCTTCGTGGTGCCATCCGCATCGACGAATTGGAACGTCCCGCGTCGATCGAGGACGCCCTCGATCAGCGGCACAGGCCGATCGCGCGACAGGAGCAATGGCAAATCGAGCCAGCGATCAAAACTGTTGAGGTTGCCGATGACCGCCGACAAAATCACGAGCTGCGGTTCGATCCCGCGCTGGCGCGCCCGCAGCAAGAGAGCGAAGGGGAGTGTCAGAATTTCTGTGTGCGAGGCGGTTTCAGAAATTGTCTGCTGCGTAAATTCTATTTTGATTCAGGCCCCTGCCAGGCCGCCGGAGGCCCCCCCCCGGTTGAGGCCTGGACCCAAGGTTCAACCCCAGTCATTTTGTGCCCCCATGGGTGGGCAGTGTGAATCGGTCTTCGTACAGCATTGCGAACTGGTTCATCGCTAATTTCCAGTTGTTGGCTGCCCGCCCCCAGTCCTCGGTGATGTTGCGCAGTGCCAGCCAGATCAGCTTGGTGGCAGCGTCGTCGCTGGGGAAGTGTCCACGCGTTTTGATGATCTTGCGCAGCCTCGCATTGACGCTTTCAATCGCGTTGGTCGTGTAGATCACGCGCCTGACTTCGGGCGGGAAGGCAAAGAACGGTATGACCTTGTCCCAGGCCCTGCGCCAAGCGCTCACGACAGTGGGGAACTTCTGCCCCCATGATCCGGCCTCAAATGCGTTCAGCTCGCTCTCAGCGGCCTCTGCACTCACCGCCGTGTAGATCGGCTTGATGGCCGCTGCCAGCGCCTTGCGCTCCTTCCAGCTTGCGAAGTCTAGGCTGTTTCGAATCAGGTGCACGATGCAGGTCTGCAGTGTCGTGGCCGGGAATACTGTGCCCAGCGCCTCCGGCATGCCTTTGAGCCCGTCGGTGACGGCGATCAGGATGTCATGGACTCCGCGGGTCTTCAGGTCGTTGAACACCTTCATCCAAAACTTGGCACCCTCGGTGTTCTCGATCCAGATGCCCAGGATGTCGCGGCTGCCATCGGGCAGCACACCCAACGCCAGATAGACGGCCTTGGAGCGCACCACGGCGTCCTCGCGGATCTTGACCCGCAGCGCGTCAAAGAACACTACTGGGTACATCGCCTCCAGCGGGCGACTCTGCCAGGCCGTGACCTCGCTCATCACGGCATCGGTGACGCTGCTGATGAGCTCGGGCGAGACGTCCACCGAGTACATCTCGGCCAGAAAGCCCTGGATCTCGCGCACCGTCATGCCCCGGGCATACATGGCAACGATCTTGTCGTCAAAGCCCGTAAAGCGCCGCTCGTGCTTGCCGATGAGTTGTGGCTCGAAAGTGCCCTCGCGGTCGCGGGGAACGTCGATACGCAGGGCGCCTGTGTCGGTCAGGACGGTCTTTGTGCTTTTACCGTTTCGATGATTGGCGGCAGCCCCTTCGAGCTTGGCCTGGCCCGGTGCGTAGCCCAGGTGGTGACTCATTTCGGCGCCCAGCGCGCGCTCCAATACGGCCTTCTTGAACTGCTGGAAGATGCCCTCAAGCTCGGTCGGCGTCACCGGCCCGGGGATGAGTTGCTCCAGCAGCTCGGCTGGAAATTGCGGCTGCGCAGCCTTGTCCGCTACTGCGGTTGTCTTCGTCTTGCGTGGCATTCATGCTCCTTGTTGACATGCTATGCCTCACACACAAAATTTCTGACAGGCTCGAGCGAAGATCAATTCGACCGTGATACCCCGATTCGGGTCCGTGATGAACTGTCCTTCGTCCAGTACCACCAAGCCAAGCTGGTTGAGCAACCGCGGCGACCCTAGCGCGAGGTTGAGGAAGGTCTCATAGGTGAAAAAACCAAGGTCATAGCGTCCCCCCAGAACGGGGGCGATGCCGTCCGTTGCATCACCGCTGCACCGAACGACGCGCAGGCCAGCGGGCGCGTACCGTTCGCTGAACTCTTCGAACTTCTCATTCACAAGTGCGCGGTATGGCAGCAGAAACGCAGCTTTCTTACCGCCTGTGACTGCCTGGATCGCGGCCAGCTCGCCGATCATTGTCTTGCCCGAACTGGTCGGTGCGACTACCAGCAGCGATTTCCCGGCGAGCACACCGTGTTCGTTGACCGCTTTGAGCTGCAGGGCGTTGAGGCCCTGCGGGAAGTGCGCCGTCCACTGGTCGACGACTTCGGGCGGAAACCCGTGCGCGGAAAATTCCGCGAATGATCCCGACATTTGCTGCACCGCCCTTGCGGGGAACGCGGCCGCGTAGTTGTCGCCGCGCTTGAGAGCCGGAAACACCAGACCGCCCTGCACGCTCCCCAGGAACACAGGTGTTTGCGTCACGCTGATGCGTTCGGCTTCGACACGCGCGAGCCGGATGATCTCGCCAGCAATTTCCGGAAAACTGACCGCTCCGCCTGCAGCTCCTGTCAGCGCCTCGATCACTGCGTGCGTGAGCAGTCCATGCCCGGTGCCCGGTTGCTCCCATGCCGACTCGTTGGTCGCACAGGCGGCAAGCAGGATTCGCCCTTCCCCATAAACACCGGTCAGCGCGAACGCGTTTCGTGGGCGTGCGGCGGTCTCAAGCACTCGTGCCGGCGCTTGGCCGCTGAAGCAGCAATCGAGAATGCACAGGACGGCGCGGGCCTTCGTTGCCTTAAAAGCATCGGCCAGGCCCGCCATCGACAAGGATGTATCGGCGAGGTCGGCAGCGCTCGTGTCGAAAAGAACCAGATTCCCATCGGGAGAACCGTGCCCCGCGAACGTGATGACGACGACATCGTCTCCATCCGCTGCCGCCAAGGTGCCGAGCATCGCTCGCGATACCTCGGCGTGGGTTGCGGCTTCATCTACCAGCAGCCGGGCGGTCAGACCCTCGACCGTATCGGTGAACAGCGCCCACAGCGCGGTGGCGTCACGGCGCGCTCCGCCCAACTCGGGAATCGTCGCGTCGAGGTGCTTGTTGATGCCAACGAATATCGCCTTGATCGCCACGATGCCCCCTATCCGATTCGTCCAAGGAGCTGCTCGATCACGTCGCTCGCTTGACGCTGACGCAGCGCCCGCCCCTCGCGCTGCTCGGGCTCATCGCTTTCGCCAAGCTCGAACTTGGCGACCGACACCGGGCCATCTTTGCGATAGCCTTCTGTCTTGTCGTTCTGTGCGAAACGACTGCGCAAAATCTCCAGCGCGGCCTGGATCACGGCACCATGCTTGCCGTCGCGCTCCTTTCGGAATGCTTCGGCGACAGCATCCAGTCCCTCGGGCGCATGTTCGATGCAATAGATGAGATCGTGAGCATCCTTGCGTTCGTAGCGTTGGTCGAACGCGAACGACTTCAAGCAGGTGAAACTGACCAGATTCGCATGCTTGATCTTCTCGGTCGCGATGCCGTTCTCGCCCAGTAGCTCGGCCTGAATCTCTGTGACCTGGTGGAGGTCGAAGACGATGGACGAATGCGGGATATTGAGTGCCGAAATCGTGCCTTCGGTCGGCAGCGCCTGGACCTTGCCACCGGCGATGTCCGGCGCGTCGGCGAGCAGCTCAAGCACCATCAGCGCACCGTGTTCGGTACGGGTCTGCCAGCGCCACGAGAGTTTCTTTCCGCTCTCGTTTTCGGCACGCTCGAAGCCCATTTTCTTGAAGTTGTCTTCCAACGTTCGGTACGCCTCGGTATCGGCCAGGATTTGCAGGTCGATCACGATGTCCACATCCATGGTGCCGGCATGCGCGGGTACGACGGGCGGCCGCGCAGGTACCAGATATCGTGGTGTGAGACCGCCGACGAGGTAGACCGAGTCCTTCCAGGGCCCCAGTCCGCGCAGGAGCGTCACCAGGACGCGCTCGCAGTCGAGCGTGTACTGGTCGCTGTAACCGTCGAGGGTTGCGGGCTTGGCCATCAGAAACCGATCCTTTCTTTGCGCAGGTGCTCTGCCATTTCCTTGGCACGGCCTTCACCGCGCAGTAGATCGAGGTAGACCTGGATCGGACTGGCCAGCCAGATGCCATCCACTTGCTCCCGGAACAACAGCTCGCCGGGCGACTTCGCTTCGATGATAGAGAGGTTTGCACCTTCACTGACCACGCGCGCGCCGAGTGCGCCAATGGCGGCATCGGCGGCAGCGCTGACCAGCAAGCGGGCGCGCACCTGGGAAACACTGGACAGGAACGGCGCGTAGCGCTGTGCAGCGGCCTCAAAACTGACCGCGTACCCGACCTCATGGGTGGCGAAGACCTGTCCGATGTACTCCAGCAGGGTGTCCGCTTTCATGGAGGGGACGTAGTAGCGGCGCAGCGCGGGGGGGCGGATGGAAGCGATCTGCTTCACCCAGGCATCCAGTAGCGCCGCAGGCTCTCTGAGATGGCGCTCCTTGCTGGGGCCTTGTCCGCGCGAGACCAACCAATCGAAACGCTCAAGCTCCTTCAGTACCTGCGAGGCGGTTGCTGGCGACACCAATGCCTGTTCGGCGAGTTCTTTGCCGCCGAACCATTCCTGATGGCGCATCAGTAGGGTGTGTAACACCTGCGCACGCCGCCCGGAAAACAAAGACCGTACCGACTTCGACAGGGTCTTGGGTGGCGGCTTGTCGATGTAGAGATACACGCCAGGAGCGGGCAAGAACAGGCTGCCGCCGCTGTCGTAGTACCCGACGTGCTCATCCCTGAGCAGTTCCTTGGCACCCGGGGAGATGGACTCGGCGACCAAGACTGATACCGCCTCGCCGCCACTTTGGGCTTTGGGCCTGTTGTGGCTGATTTCCCGGAACTGCCACAGGACTTCACGCACATCTCTTGGATAGACAGCTTTTTTTGCCTCGATCAGGATGGTGAAAGACTTACCTGCGATGTGCAGGTCGATTTGGGCGTCATGCCCCCTGTCGCCGGCCAACCCGGCAGGCTCCCAATGGTCCAGTTCGGCCTCCACCTCCGGCAGCGCCCGAAGCGTATCGAGAAACTGCTCAATTAGCTGGCGTTCGGTCGTATTCGACTCAAGCATCATGGTTTATCAGTTCTTTACTGCGCAGTGAATATGAGAATACTAGCGAATATTCAATGAAATGGCAATATTTACTGTGCAGTGAATCTTGTTACTCCGTTCTGAGCGTCCCGGCGTACCGCCGTCGGGCTCGCGGGCGTTGCCCCGCGCCTCGTGCCGAGTCACGGCCATGCGGCTTTGATCCCTCACGCCCGCGGCCCTTTGGACCTGCGCGCTGCGCTTGCCCTTAAACCAGTGAGGTAGTGGGTAGGGGGTAGGGGGTAGGGGGTAGGGGGTAGGGGGTAGGGGGCCTTGCTGTTCCCTTTACCGTACCACGCCGTTCTCGCCGTCAAGGGCGGCGCGTGCCTTGCACGCTGGCGTCCTCGCGGCCGTCTGTGACCCCTGACTGCTGCGCTGCGCCGTGTTTCGCCGGTTCCGGGCAATTCCGCCCGATTCAAACCGGAAACGACCATGTCGAAACTTTCTCTTTCTCTCGACTCCTCCCTTCTCGTTCGCGATGTCGCGGGCGACTACCGTCCGGCCAATGCCGACGAGGTGCTGCAGGCTGCGCAGCGCGTACTGGTTGGGCAGATGCGCGGCTGCGAAGTTCTTTCATCGCCACAGGTGGTGCGCGACTATCTTCGGGTCAAGCTGGGGGCGCTGGAACACGAGGTGTTCGCGGTGGTGTACCTGGATTCGCAGAACCGCGTGATCGAGTACGTCGAGATGTTTCGCGGCTCGGTCAGCCAGACATCGGTGTATCCACGGGAGGTGGTCAAGGAAGCGTTGGCGAGGAACAGCGCTGCCCTGTTGCTGGTGCATAACCATCCAAGCGGTTCGACCCAGCCGTCGCGCGCCGATGAGATGCTGACGCAGACGCTGAAGTCGGCATTGGCGCTGGTGGACGTGCGGGTGCTGGATCACCTGATCGTCGCGGGTGCCGAGGTTCAGTCAATGGCTGAACGGGGACTCATGTAATTCTGGGGCGTTGGCCCCTTTTTGCTTCGTCTTGGTGGGAAGCTGCGCGCTGCGCTTGCCTCCAGGGGTCGGCTGACGCCCACCCCGCCGCACAGGCTTGGCGCCCCGAAAGACCGCCGAACAGGCTGTGCCTGATCGGCCTGTGCCTGGTTTCGATTTCGCGCTGGGCGCTTTGTTCACCACCAAACAGGCGTGCCTACGGCACGCAGGGGCGATCGCCGCGCGGCGTTGGTTCGTCGCTTCTCTGGTCATTTGTGGCCGTAGGCCGGTCATCCGTCTTTCCGATCCTTCATCGCTGTCCCGCGACCGTAGCCAGCGGTGCCTGTCCGTCAAGGCGCGCAGGGCCGTGTCCTCGCCTGCGGCTGCGGGCCGCACCTACCCCGCGCTTGTTTCCTTGACGGCCATGCCCTCGCTAGCCCGGTTGTTCGCGGGCGATGAACTCAGGAAAGACGGCGGCAAGGACGACCAGCCCAGGTCACTGCGCCGAACCAACAAAAGCCAACACCGGGCTCCAAATCTTGGAATCCGGTCGGTTTTGGAAAACACAGGAGGGCCGCGCATGCAGGCATCGACACCGTGAATCGAAATCGAAGTTTTTTCTTCATTCTTTTTTTGTTATCAACGTCCCGCCAGGGACAGGAGCGATCACCATGAACACTGCTACCCATCAGGAAACCCAAGACTTGCAAACCGCTGTTGTCTCAGCATGCGAACTGCTGCTGATACCGCTGTCGCAGTTACGCCCTTCGAGTCGCAACGTACGCAAGAATGGCGGTACATCAATCCCCGAGCTGGCATCCAGCATCGCCCGCGTGGGCTTGCTACAAAACCTGACCGCCATTGCTTCGAGCGATGGCAAGCACTATGAAGTCGTCGCGGGCATGCGGCGGCTGGCGGCGTGGAAATTGCTGGTGAAGCAGCACAAACTCGACAAGGCCCATGAGGTGCCTTGCCTGCTGGTGCCGGATACGTCAGCCCGTATCGTGAGCCTGACCGAGAATGTGCAGCGGGAGGCCATGCACCCGCTGGACCAGTTCGAGGCTTTCGCAGCCCTGGTGGCCGAGGGACGGCCTATTGAGGACATTGCGGCTGACTTCGGTGTCACGCCTTTGGTGGTGCAGCGGCGCTTGAAGCTTGCCAACGTCTCACCGCGCCTGCTGGCGGACTACCGCGCCGATGCCGTGACGCTCGATCAATTGATGGCGCTGGCCATCACGGATGACCATGCAGCGCAGGAGGCGGCGTTTTATGACTCGCCGCAGTGGCAGCGCAGCCCGCAGGCGTTGCGTGAGCACCTGACTTCGAACGAGATCGATGCCACGCGCGATGCTCTGGTTCGCTTTGTTGGGACTGAGGCCTACGAGGCCGCAGGTGGTGGTGTCCGGCGTGACCTGTTCTCGGATGACACGCGAGGGGTGTTCCTGATTGATGCGGCACTGCTGGAAACACTGGCTCGGAGCAAACTCACCGCCGTGACTGAAAGTATCCGCACCGAAGGCTGGATGTGGGTTGAAACGGTGCCGCGGATGACGCATGCCGAGTTGCATGGGTTCCAGCGTGCGCCCCGAAACCGGCGCATGCCCAACAAGGCAGAGGCCAAACGCATCGCCAAGCTGGAAGCGCGGCAACAGGCCATCGAAGACAGGCTGAACGCCGACGACACCGAGGCCATCGCCGAAGAGGAAGCACAAGCACTCAATGAAGAAAGCGACAAGCTTAGTGCCAAACTCAATTTGATCGAGCAGTCGCTGTTGGTGTTTGCGCCCGAGACGCTGGCGATGGCTGGAGCCATCGTGACTGTCGATCACCAGGGCGAGATCGCCATCCATCGCGGCTTGCTACGCGAGGCCGAGGCCAAGGCGCTGCGGGCGCAGGAACGACAAAGTGCGGTGCTCGGTAGTGGTGTCGAAGGCGAAGCGCAGCAACCGGCCACGCCTCGCATTTCAGAAAAACTGGCGCGACGTTTGAGCGCCCATCGCACGGCAGCACTGCAAGCCGAAGTCACCCGCCATCCACAGGTGGCATTGGTGGCCGTAGTGCACCGCCTGGCGTTGCGGGTTGTGTGCGATGCCTACGGCGCGGGTGACCCTGCGGTCAATATCAGCGCTTCGCCACAGGATGGACTTGATGCGCACGCACCGGACATGGCGCAGTCACCTGCAGCCACAGCTATGCGGGAAGTCCGACAGGCTTGGGCGGAGCGCCTGCCCAAAGAGCCGGATACGCTGTTCGCGTTGTTGATGACGTTGCCGCAGGAGGAACTACTGTCGCTGCTAGCGGTGTGCGTGGCTGCCACGGTCAGCGTGATTACCCCAAGAGGGGATGCCCTGCCCGCCGTCGCACTGGCGCAGGCTGTCGGTCTCGACATGCACCCGTGGTGGACGCCGACTGCCGAAGGCTACTTCGCCCACGTATCTAAAGCCAAGGCCATCGAGGCGGTGCAGGTCTTCGCGCCGGACCACATGGCGCGACTGTCCAAGCTTAAAAAGAAGGAACTTGCCAGCGAGGCCGAACGGCTGGCCGTAGGTACCGGCTCGTTACCGGTGATGCTGCGGGCACCGGTGCAGATGGCAAACGCAGAGGTACTGGCAAACGCTAACGCGAACGAATGAACTTGATGCCCCAGGCGGGTCTCCCGCCGGGGCATTTTTTTGCGCAACGCGCGCGGCAGGTATGCCGCGCGCGTTTTCCATTCCACATGTCAAGAAGACGTGTCCAACCGCACGGCTGAACACAAGGCGAGAACATGAGCCTCACGATGGGTGACTGCGGCCCTACTCTAGAGAACGCCATAGCATGTTGGCTAAGTGAGCCAACCAAGGGAGGATTAAACGTTGTCACGACCGCAATGCGCTCACGCTGCTGTGCGGATCGGAAGCGTTCAACAACCTTTCCCCAAAATCCTCATGAACCATCAAGGCGTCAGTGAAATATTCTTTGAAGAAACCTACAGCGTGCCGCCAGAGCAGACGGCACAGGCATTGTTTTCAAGGCTTCCGCATGGAAGCGACTATGCAGAAAGGCTGATCGAATGCCTGGCGACCGGGTACTTGGTTGCCGTTGTTGAATCCATCTGTATCCGCGAGATGCAGCGACATGTAGATGCTGCCACCGAAGTCGTGGTTGGCCGGACGATCCTGCTTGAGCATAAAGGACCTATCCCGCCAGGATCGTCGCTGAAACTAAGAGGCTGGGTTGAACACCTGGGAGAACGAAGCGCGACGTTTTGCGTTCAAGCGTCCGATGACCACGAGGTGGTTTGCGAGAGCGCCGTCACGCTTGTGGCGGCGCAGCGGACGGTGATCGAATCGCGAATTGCTGCGAAGGTTGAGGCACTTGTGCAAACCACTGACCGGCAACCCAAGCAGGCAGCAACAGCCGAGGCGTTCCCGGAGGCGGAGGCGACCGAGTAAATGCGAGCCACGCTGGGACATTTTCTTGGCGAGGCGCGCGGCAGGTATGCCGCGCGCGTTTCAACTTCCTGCAGCCTGGCCCCCAAAACTTCCTCAATACGCCCCACCACAGGGGGCATTGCTTCAGAGTACAACTGCCCTTGCTGCGCCAGGTTGTGCACTATCGCACCGTCCTCAAAGATGGCGAGCAGGACGCCATGAACGACGACGACTCACCGACAAGCCATCCACCATGCCCAGAACTGGCCACACCGAGACCGATCAAGCCATCACCGATGCAGTGGGGCATTCATCCTTGTTGCTGTGAAACTGACCTTGACTGCATCCGTGTGCGTGCCGGAACGCGGTCTTCACGGTGATGGTGCCTGGGCCATGCGTCCTTTCGGGGCAGGATTGCACCACGGCGGCCTTGTATTTGTCGTGAATCCTGGCGCGGGCACGGCTTCGCCTCGGGCTTGTTCGCTGCAACCGTCCGGCCCAAACAATTTCCCCGGCACGGTGTGCCTTCCTCGCGAAACAAATTCTTTGTGCCTACCGGTCCTTCACTGCGTTGCGACCGCTTTGCGGTGCAGCGCGCCCGGACCCGCACCCATCGGATCACGCCAAGGCCGCGATGGTCGCGACCTGGTTAACTTCTAAAGGACTTCATCATGGCAAACATCGGCAATTTCACCGCACAGAAAGACAGCTTCAGCGGCACGGTTCGCACCCTGACGCTCAACGTCAAGGTCAAAATCGTCCCCAACACCAAGGAGAGCGAGAACGCCCCGGACTACCGCATCGTCGCTGGCACCTTCGAGATTGGTGCGGCGTGGAAGAAAGTCAGCAAGTCGGACCGGCCTTATCTGTCGGCGACTCTGGATGATCCGTCGTTCCCGGCGACCATCTACGCTCGACTGGTTGAAGCCGAGGACGGCACGCACAACCTGATCTGGTCGCGCAGCAAGGGCGACTGATCGTCGCCCTCGACGCCCCGCGCCTGCGGCGGGGCGTTTTACGTTCATCATCAATGGCCCGCAGTTTGTCGCGGGCTTTTCCCATGTTCGACCTGTCTTGCTGGTTTACGCATTTACGGTTCTGTAGTTTTACGCAAATGCGTAAAGGTGGTTTCGTGTATCTGAGGTTTTGAGCTAAGACGCATTTCAGATTCCACGGATTTCAGTGCGTCCCCCTGCGATGCCGGGTCGGGCTGTCGTGCTGCGCATCGAGCCACACATGGTGTCTCGCCCTGTGGGCTTCCATCCCTGACGCCTGCGCGCTTTGCTTGCCCTCCAGGGGACCGGCATCAAGCCCGTCCCCGCCGCGCGGTGCTTGGCGCCTCTGCCAGTCCGCCGAACAGGCGCGGCCTGATCGGCTTGTGATTTCGACATTGGAGTCCGGACTGCTTTGGGGCAATGCGAGGTCGCCGGTGTTCATGGTGGCGCACTCCTGTTTGACCTGGCCGCAATCCCGACCTGAAAAGCCGCGCAGCTTGGCGCACGCCGCACGCCCGTCAACCCTCAGCCCGCACCGACCGAGTCGGGGGTGTGACGGCCGCGCTATGCGCGTACGCCTGAATCGCAGCGCTCCGATCGGGAGCGTCCATTAAAGGAGTTGCGATCATGAACCTTATTTCCGACGAACTACGCGCGCAGTTGCTGGCCAACGGCCGGCAATCCCTCGTTGACGAGGGCTTTGATCCCCATCCGGTGGTCAAGCTGTTTACGCCTGATGCGGGGGCAACCTGGCTGCTGACCGAGATCGATCCAGACGACGAAGATCATGCGTTCGGACTGTGTGACCTGGGTCTGGGCTTTCCTGAGCTGGGCTACGTGAGCCTGGCCGAGCTGATGAGCGTGCGGGGGCGCTTAGGCCTTCTGGTGGAGCGGGATCTGCACTTCACGGCCTCGAAGGGAATTAGTGCATATGCACGTGAAGCCCGATTGGCGGGACGCATCGTGACGTAGCGCGCCAGCAGGCGCTGCCGCTGGACAGCGCCTTTACTTATCCTGCTGGGCTTGGATGCCTGCCAGCTCGCGCTGCACGCGCTCGAACAACTTGTCCGCACCCTTGCCGTCGCCTGCAAAGGCCAGCGTCAGTAGCGTGAGCGGATGCACGTCCATGACCGCGCACAGCTCGGCCACTTTGTTCAAAGTCGGGCTTTTCAGGCCGCGCTCCAGCGAACTCAAGTACGTGCGGCTCGACACGTTCGAAAAAGCTTCCTGGCTGAGGCCACGGGCTTTTCTGACTTGTTTGAGGGCCGCAGGGAATGAGTTCTTCAGTGTCATGCGTTCGTTTTGAAGGGAACGTTGATGACACCTGAATGCATCTCATAGGGCTACAATCTATAGTATTCATTTGAAGTTTGCAGAGACTTCAAGGTGAACGTATTTGCATTTCTGTGCAAAACCGTTTCTACTATGAACAACATTTCCTTACATCCGGTTCCGTGCTTATGCGATCTTTCGCTTTCACGCCTTTGATTTTTTGCGCATCTACGGATTCACCCGTTTCCGGTTTGCCGGTTCACCGTATAGGTGCACGTCCGTCATCCCGTCTTTGTGTATTTGTCCGCCCTGGGTTGCCTCGCTCCGCTTTTGAGCGACACCTTCAAAGGAAGCGACCATGACACTTATCACCGACGAACAACGCCAGCAAATGCTGGCCAACGGCGAAGCCGCCGCCCGAGGCGAGGACAGCGATCCCTACCCTGTCGTCAAGCTCTTCACACCCGATGCGCATGCAATCTGGCTGCTAACCGAGCTGGACCCCGACGATGGCGATACCGCCTACGGTCTTTGCGACGTGGGCCTGGGTTCTCCGGAACTGGACTCCATAAAACTGTCTGATCTCGAATCCATACGCGGTCCGTCGCAGCTACCGGTCGCACGCGACTTGCACTTCATGGCCAAGCGCCGCCTCAGCAAATACGCGGCACTGGCCCGTGTTGACGGCTCGATCAACGACTAACTATCATTTCAGGCCTGCGATTCGGGCTTGTTTTGTTTCATTCAGAGCCTGTGGGTCTCAACTCGGGCACGCTGGGTCTTGGTTTCAGTTCATACATTTTGTTAACGCTCTGGCACACCAACAGGCGGCATCATCGCGTCACTCACGGATCAGCGAGATGAATCGCACTGACGCGTAGCCTAGCGACGCTCAAACACAAATATGTAAAAACGTTTCTCCTGATCCGTGGTTTCCACAGCCAGGTTCCGCAAGAGTGACCACACAAAACTGATCGATAGATCACCCTCTTGCGTACCCCAGCCCTGGATGTTCACCATCAGGGGAGTTTGTTCATGGCTTTGGAATCAACGCACTGGCATCCGCCAGCAGCGTATCTTTACATCCTGCAGCTCAATGGGCACGCATTGGCCTGGGAGTACCTGCGACGCAACCACGAGTACCACGCCGATTGGAAGCAGCGCCATGGGACCGGCGCAGGTGACGCTATCTCTCGTTGGGGTCTTGAACTGTTTGAGGATCCGAGCCGCGACGCGCGGGCCGTACGTCCCATTTGGCAAAACAACAATAGCCACCTGGTGAAGCTGCAAGCCGAAGACGAAGACCCCGAGAAACCCATCAGCGATCAGGAGCGCTTCAGCTTCTGGTCCATACCCGGCATCAAGCAGCTCATGCACAACGGTCGCCACCTGCTGCTGACCAGCCTGGTGGGTCGCGAGGTACTTCACCTGGCGCTCGGACAAGGGATTCGAGACGGCTTGCCTTTCTCCTATGTCTTGCCCGCAGGTCCGCATCTACGGACAAGCTGGCGAGCCATCAAGGCGCATCGGGCGCTGATGACTGGCCCGGTGCCCGTGCCAATCACGTCAACCCGTCCCGATCGGCTCGCACTGGTGCACATGCGTGCACTGCAAGCGCTCGACGGCAGGGCCGTCGGTGCATCCCAACGCGAGATTGCGCGGCATGTGTTCGGGATCGATCACGTGATCGCGAACTGGCACACCGACGGTGAGCTGCGTGCCCAAATGCGCCACTTGATCCGACGTGGACAAGCCTTGATGGCGGGCGGCTACCGCAGTTTGATTTCCACGTCATCGTCCACAGGGAGATGAGCGCCGGCTCACCGAATCTCCCTCCCCGCAACGCCTGCCCGCGCCGAGACTGGCTGGGTCCGGCGGCACTTGGCCCGTCGGCGATCTTCACCGATGGAGGCCGATGCCGTGACCAGAACCCAGACCCAGACCCAGTTTCCCCAGACCCCGCAGTCTGCCCAGCCCGCCGCCAAACGCACGGCCCGCTACCTCAACAACACTGAGGCAGCCGAGTTCCTGAGACTTTCCCCGCGCACGCTGGAGAAGCAGCGCGTGATCGGCGGTGGCCCCCGTTTTCGGAAATTCGGCCGGCGCGTGATGTACGCGATCGATGACCTGGAGGCCTGGGCCAACGCACGCTCGTTCGAGATGACCTGCGATCCCGAGTACGTGGCACTGCGTGCCGCAGGACGGTGAGCCGAACTTTGGCGATGCCTGTGCCCGTTGTTCCCGCCATGCCTGACCCGAAGCGCGAACAGCTCGAACTGTTCCGCGCCCTGCCCGGCGCCATGCCGCCGCGCGATGCGCAGGATCTGATGGCCTGGCCGTTCTTCTCGCTGGCCAAGTCAAGGCGAATCCGGCCAATCGACTTTCATGCCGGCAGCGTCCAGGTCCGGGTCGAAGGCACTATCGAGCATGGCCTGGCCACCATCTGGGATGCCGACGTCCTGATCTGGGCCGCCAGCCAGATCGTCGAGGCACGGGATGCGGGCATCCGGACCTCCCGCCTGATGCAGGCCACACCTTATGAGATCCTCACCTTTATCGGGCGTGGCACCTCGATGCGCGACTATTTGCGGCTGAAGGCTGCGCTGGACCGCTTGCAGTCCACCAGCATCGCGACCTCTATCCGTCAGGCCCCTGGCCGACGCATGCACCGGTTTTCATGGATCAATGAATGGAAGGAGCGGGCCGACCCGATGGGCCGACCGCAGGGTATTGAGTTGATCCTGCCGGACTGGTTCTATGCCGGGGTGATCGAAGAGGCGCTGGTGCTCACCATCGATCCGGCCTACTTCCGGCTCACCGGTGGCATCGAACGCTGGCTCTACCGCCTGGTGCGAAAGCACGGCGGTCGCCAGCGCCACGGCTGGCAGTTCGATTTTCGTCATCTTTATGCCAAGTCTGGCAGCATGGCGCGCTTTTCTGACTTCGCATTGGACATACGGCGCATTGCGATTCGTCAATCCCTGCCCGGCTATCACCTCACCATCAAACGAGCCGCTGGCGGCGCTGAAACGCTTCACTTCCAAATGGCGTACCCCAGCATGTCCCATGTTGTGCCGTTCACGGCACATCCTGGGATGGCTTGCGGTGGACCGCCGGGGAGCAAGCTGTGAATTCGCTCGTGCCATCGGGCGCACCGCGTCCCGTGCTAACAGGCGCAGCCGCCTCGTGCCATCAGGCGCACGAACGTTCCGCCAACCCGCGCCAGTCAACGGTTTGCGGCCCCGCTAACTCTTCTAACTCTGAAGACATAACGATTCATAGAGAGGTGCCGCGTCTGTGGACAAGACCCACTCTCACAGCCCAAACAACCAGGCACGTACCATGATCATTGCCCTGCTCAATCAAAAAGGCGGGGTCGGCAAGACCACGCTGGCCACCCACATCGCCGGTGAACTGGCCCTATCGGGCAGTTCCGTTGCCGTCATTGATGCCGATCCCCAAGGGTCGGCATTGGACTGGGCACAACGCCGAACCCAAAACCGTTTACCAAGATTGTTCGGGGTCGTCGGTCTTGCGCGCGAAACACTGCATCGGGAGGCCCCAGAACTCGCGAGAACCGTCAATCACGTGATCATCGATGGCCCGCCCCGCATCGCCGCTCTGGCGCGCTCCGCGCTGCTGGCGGCCGATCTCGTCCTGATTCCGGCGCAGCCCAGTCCCTATGACGTATGGGCCAGTGCGGAGATGGTGGCGTTGATCTCGGAAGCGCGCGTGTTCAAGCCCACGCTGCGCGCGGCCTTCGTCATCAACCGGCGTGTCGCCCGTACCATCATTGGCCGGGAAGCACGCCAGACACTGACCGACCAGGCGTTGCCCGCGCTCGCCGCCGAAGTCGGCCAGCGCATCATCTTTGCCGACAGCGTGGCTGCCGGCCGCTTGGCATGCGAACTTGACCCGGACAGCCTGGCCGCAAGGGAAATCGCGGCATTGGTCAGTGAGATCAAGAGGCTAGCGCCATGAACGGCAAGCGTGTTGCACGCGTTCCCCGTGTCGCTATTGGCAACCGTCCTGCCGCTGATCCGGCAGCCCAGGCGTGGATTCGGCAAGCAAATGTAGCGACATCCGGCAAGGCCGACGTTTACACCGCACGGCTCACTATCGACGTCACACCGACGCTGCGCGGACGCATTAAGGTCATCGCTTTTGAGCGCGGCGTAACCGTCGCCGAGATGCTGCGCGTGCTGCTGGAGCGTGAGTTCGGCAGCAAGGGAGCGACACCATGAGCCTATCGAATCAGAGTTTGACGCGTGTTGTGTTGGCCTTCGTACCGGAGCGGGTCAACAACCGGCTGCGCTTCGGCAAGCCGGTGCATGAGACGATTCTTGACCGTTGGCGGCGTACGGCGCACTTCAGCCCCGGCTCCATCTTTTGCCGTATCTGCTGGCTGGCTAACGACTACGGCACGACGGTATGGCATCTCTCGGTGCTGCAGACTGGTAGCGCTGGGCAGCCGCTGCAGCGCATGGCTGGAGTCATGCCAGGCGCCCTGCGCCTGCTGCATGTATCCGGCGAGCTCAAGGTGCAACAGGTGCTGCGTTTGGTTGACGGAATCGAGGCGCTGGGCATCGACCCCGCTGCCGCCTCGCCCGCGTACTGGCAACTGCTGCACAACCGGCTGGCAACGCGAGAGGCTCTGCCGGACTACACCGTCGAGCGACATGAGGCTTACCTGGCAGGTGAGGTTTTACGGTGAATCGAATCAATCGGATATTGCTCGCGCTTTGCACCGGGCTGAGCATCACGGCAGCGGCGCTACCGGCTGCTTATCGACCTTCAATACGCATCGTCTACAACCCAAGCGCCAGCGCACCGTTGGGCTGGTACCGGGTTCAAGCCACTGCGTCTCCACGTGTCGGCGACTACGTGCTCGCAACGTTGCCGCCGGATGCTGCTGCGCTCGCGGCGCAGCGCGGCTATCTGCCAGCGGGTCTGCCAATCCTGAAACGGATTGGTGCCGTCTCTGGCCAGCAGGTTTGCTGGCACGAGGATGTCCTGGCGGTCGATGGCACTGCACTGGGGTACGTTCTGCGGAACGATCCACAAGGTCGTCCACTTCCTGCCTGGCGGCAGTGCCGCAGACTGGTGCAAGGCGAGTTGTTCCTGTTCAGTGCCACCCATCGGGCGTCGTTTGACAGCCGGTATTTTGGGCCGATTGTGTTGTCAGCCGTGCAGGGCCAGGCGATTCCGCTTTGGACCTGGAGCGCGCTATGAATCTGCTGCGCCTGTGTCATCCTGGCTGCAATTTTCCTGCACCGCCAGCTTACGCGGCGGTGCAACCCTCGTGCAGACCATCGCCGCCTGAACGTCGGCACCGGTCATGCCAGGGACCGGGGAGGATGGAGGGCAAGATAAAAGGGGACGGCACGGTGGTGTGCCTCAAGCCCAGTCTGCACAGGGGTAGGCGCGGCACGCGCTTTTACCGACCACGTGCCGCGTCGAAGCCGTCTTGCGCGCCCATACTGGTATCCCGACGTGCCTTGTTCGCCCGTGTAAGCCGGACTGCGCTGGAGCAGCGACCATGAGTCGTCGTGACGAGAACACATTCAAGGTCAAACCGGGGGCGCCCAAGACCCGAGACCGGCAATTCCTCTCGCGGGTACTGACTGAGGTCAGCAAGGCGGGCGGCAAGGCTTTGAAGGCAACACTCTCACACCCTGCCGGTCCTGCCCGTACAGGCGCGAGGCGCGGACGCGGCCAAGTCGCCGCCGGGCTCGCCGGCAGGTCGCTGGGCGCGCATTCACGGCGCGTGGTCATCAAAACCCGGCTGGTGGTGCTCAAGCAGGCCGGTGCGCGTTCGACGCAGACGCACCTGCGTTACATCGAGCGCGATGGCGTGAGCCGTGACGGAGAACGTGGCCAGGCTTATGGTCCCGCTACCGACGAGGCCGACCTGCCCGCCTTCGAGGAACGAGGCCGAGGAGACCGCCATCAGTTTCGGTTCATCGTCGCCCCCGAAGACGCAGACCTGATGGATGAACTGCGACCCTACACCCGCGAACTGATGACGCGTATGGAAGCCGACCTCGGTACCCGCCTCGACTGGGTGGCCGTGGACCATTGGGACACCGACAACCCGCACACCCACGTCGTATTGCGCGGCAAGGACCAGACGGGTAAAGACCTGATCATCGCCCGCGAATATATCTCCTGTGGCATGCGCCAGCGGGCCTCGGAGCTGGCGAATGAATGGCTGGGCCCCCGCACGGAACTGGAGATCCGGCACAGCCTGGCCCGCGAAGTGGATCAGGAACTCTGGACCGGTCTGGACCACCAGTTGCAACAGGAACTCAGAAATGGCAGCATCGAAGTAGGCCGGGGGCCACAAGACGCGGTGGCGCGTCAACGCCGCACGTTGTTGATCGGAAGGTTGCAGCGCCTGCAGGTCATGGTGTTGATTTCCACGCAAACCTAACCCACTATTTCCATCTCGATCTGACCCACCCTTTTGCGTGAACTCGATGCTCACGTTGTGGATAAGTTCTTGGGGGTCTTCTCCTTCTTGGTTGTCGGTTGTGGTTGCTGTGCGGAACTGTTCTTGAATCGGAAGCTGTCGTTGCCGGTTTCCAGAATATGGCAGTGATGCGTGAGCCGGTCCAGCAGTGCCGTGGTCATCTTGGCATCCCCGAACACGCTGGCCCATTCGCTGAAGCTCAGGTTTGTGGTGATCACGACACTGGTGCGCTCATACAGCTTTGACAGCAGGTGGAACAGCAAGGCTCCTCCTGAAGCGCTGAACGGCAGGTAGCCCAACTCGTCCAGGATCACTAGGTCGGCATAAGCCAGCCGGTGGGCCAACTGTCCGGTCTTGCCGTTGGCCTTCTCCTCCTCCAATGCATTGACCAGTTCCACCGTGGAGAAGAACCGTACCCTGCGGTGATGGTGCTCAATAGCCTGCACACCGAGGGCCGTGGCAATGTGGGTCTTGCCGGTGCCAGGGCCGCCCACGAGCACCACGTTGTTGGCATCCTCCAGGAACTCGCAACGATGTAACTGGCGCACCAGGGCCTCGTTCACTTCGCTGTGCGAGAAGTCAAAGCCAGCCAGGTCTCGGTACGCCGGGAACCTGGCCACCTTCAACTGGTAGGCCACCGAGCGCACCTCCCGCTCGGCGGTCTCAGCCTTGAGCAGCTGGGACAGGATCGGCTGGGCTGCCTCAAAGGCCGGAGCGCCTTGTTCGGCCAGTTCCGCAACAGCCTGGGCCATGCCATGCATCTTGAGCTCGCGCAGCATGATCACGATGGAAGCGATGGCAGGGTCATGACGCATAGCGCACCTCCCTCAGCTGGTCATAGCGAAGCACATTGGCCTGGGGTTCCACAGACAACTTGAGTGCCTGGGGAGATGTGACAGGCGCCGGGGCCGGCTTGCCATCGAGCAAGCGGTGCAAGACATTCAGGATGTGGGTCTTGCTGGCCACTCCTGCCTCCAGTGCCAGTTCCACCGCGGAGAGCACGGCCTGTTCGTCGTGGTGCAGTACCAGCGCCAGGATTTCCACCATCTCCCGGTCGCCACCGGGCTGCTTGAGCAACGTGGCCTGCAAGCGCTTGAAGGCAGCTGGCAATTCCAGGAACGGAGCACCATTGCGCAGGGCGCCGGGCTTGCGCTGCAGCACCGCCAGGTAGTGACGCCAGTCATAGACAGTCTGCCCCGCGCCATGGTGGTTGCGCTCAATCAGGCGCTGGTGTTCACACACGATCTGACCTTCGGCCGCGACCACCAGGCGATCCGCGTAGACCCGCAGGCTCACGGGCCGGTTGGCATAGGAGGCAGGGACGCTGTAGCGGTTGCGCTCGAAGTGAATCAGGCAGGTGGGCGAGACTCGCTTGGTGTGCTCCACAAAGCCATCGAAGGGGCGTGGCACCGGCATCAAAGCGGCCCGCTCCTGGGCCCAGACGTCTGCGATGGTGCCAGGCAGCTTCCCATGCTCGATCTCACGCCACAGAGCCACGCAGCGCGCTTCAAGCCAGGCATTGAGCTCGAGCAGGCTCGGGAATGGCGGCACGACCTGCCACAGGCGGTGGCGGGCGTCGCGCACGTTCTTCTCCACCTGGCCCTTCTCCCAGCCCGAAGCCGGGTTGCAGAACTCGGCCTCGAACAGGAAGTGGCTGACCATGGCGGCAAAGCGTGCGTTGACGTCTCGCTCCTTGCCCCGGCGCACTCGGTCTACGGCAGTGCGCATGTTGTCGTAGATGCCTCGCCGAGGCACACCTCCGAGTACGGCGAAGGCGTGGTTGTGCGCGTCGAACAGCATCTCGTGCGTCTGCAGGAGATAGGCGCGCAGGTAGAACGCCCGGCTGTGACTGAGCTTGAAGTGCGCCACCTGCAGCTTGGTGCGCACCCCAGCGATGACCGCCCAGTCCTCGCTCCAGTCGAACTGGAAGGCCTCACCCGGACCGAAGGCCAGGGGCACGAAGGTGCCGCGACCAGTGGTCTGCTGGGCCACCAAGCGCTGCTCGTGCCAAAGCCGGGCAAAGGCGGCAACCCGGTTGTAGGAGCCCGGATAGCCCAGGGCCTGCAGATCGGCGTGCATCTGTTTGACGGTGCGCCGCTGCTTGCGGGATCGGCCGGCCTCGGTCTTGAGCCAGCCCGCAAGCTTGAGCGCGAAGGGGTCGAGCTTGGAAGGGCTGACCCGCTTGGCGTAGTGCGGCTCGGCCGCGTCAGCACGCAGGTACTTGCGGAGGGTGTTGCGCGAGAGGCCCGTGCGGCGGGCGATCTCGCGGATGGACAGCTGCTCTCGCAGGGCCCAACGTCTGATGACACTCAGTGTTGCCACGTCTATCACTCCTGGTCTCCTGCTGCTTAAAAAAGCAGCAGGTTAGGGTTAGTACGTGGATCAGTTTTAGATGGAAAACCTGGGGGTTACTGGGTCACTTCTGGATGGAAATCAACACTTCCACCACCTGAGGGTCGGCCGCGACTTCCTCATAACTACCCTCAGCCAGCACGCCGCCCCGCGCCAACACCGTAATCGCATCCGAGATCCCGGAAACGACCTTCATGTTGTGCTCCACCATGAGGATGGTCCGATTAGCCGATACCTTTTTGATCAATTGCATGATGCGGTCGACGTCCTCGTGCCCCATGCCTTGAGTTGGCTCATCGAGAAGCATGAGTTCAGGCTCGAGTGCAAGCGTCGTCGCAATTTCAAGTGCCCGCTTTCGGCCATAAGGCATCTCCACCGCCACCATATCTGCGAACTCTTCAAGGCCTACGTGACCGAGCAGCTCCATTGCCCGCTCATCCAGCACGTCAAGAGTTCGTTGGGACTTCCAGAAATGAAACGAAGTACCCAGACGGCGCTGCAATGCAACCCGGAGGTTGTCCAGCACAGTTAAATGCGGAAACACGGCAGAGATTTGAAATGACCGGACGACCCCGCGACGCGCAATCTGAGCAGGCCTCTCGTGCGTGACGTCCGTTCCGTTAAAAAGAATCACGCCCCGGGTAGGCTCCAGGAACTTGGTCAGCAGGTTGAAGCAGGTCGTCTTGCCTGCTCCATTCGGCCCAATTAGCGCGTGAATGTGGCCTCGTCGCACGCGCAGGTGCACATCGTCCACCGCAACAAAGCCTTTGAACTCTTTACGCAGCCCTGTTGTCTCCAGAATGAAATCACTACCCATACTGTCTCTTTTCCTCGTTTTTATTGCAGAGCATGGCCAGTTTAGGTTTCGATCTATTGGAGATCAAATATATTATTTTTAGCTTATTTATACTTTTTCAGTATAAGTAAATTTAAATGTGCCGTCCCGCTGATACGTGAGCAAAGTCTGTGCAGTTTTTCCAGTATGGAGTCGGCAGTGGCTGTCCACCGAAACGGCTGGCAGGACTTGTTGAGGTGTGACATGAAGTGATCGATCTTGGCGACGCGTTCCTTGACCGAGGCGAAGGAGCCGTGCCGGATGGCCTTGTCCGTGATCAACGCAAAGAAGCGTTCCACCTGATTGAGCCAGGATCTGTCGGTCGGGATGAAGTGCATGTGCCAGCGCGGTCTGCTGGCGAGCCACGCCTTGACCTTGGGATGGCTGTGCGTGGCGTAGTTGTCCACGATGCAGTGAATATCCAACCCGGCGGGCACCGCCTTGTCGATTTCACGCAGGAAACTCAAGAACTCCTGATGCCGGTGACGCGGTTTGCAACTGGCCAGCACGGCGCCGTTGAGCACGTCAGCGCCGCAAACAGCGTGGTCGTGCCATGACGCTTGTAGTCATGCGTGACGCCTTCGACGTAGCCCAGTTCCATGGGCAACGTCGGTTGCGTGCGCTCCAGCGCCTGGCATTGGCTCTTTTCATCAACACACAGCACCAGCGCGTTGTCCGGCGGCCTCAGGTACAGGCCTACCACGTCGCGTAGTTTTTCGATAAAGAACGGGTCCGTGGACAACGCCAATGTCTGCGGCCCATCAGGGCAGACTCGATTGATCGTCGTCATCCAGAAGATTCGCCAGCTCAGGATGCAATACACCGAGATCAGATTGACCAGCCGCTCGGCTGTGCGCAGCTTGGACTCCTCGGCCTTGCAGCCGGACTTCAGAATCTTGTGGAAGGTCTCGATCTTCCACCGCATGGCATACCAGTGGAGTTTCTCGATGGCATCATCTCGCGAGCACACCGGCAAGTTGGTGATGAGCTTCCGTCCAGTGGTTCCCTATCCGGCGGCGCATCCCGCTCTTGCGCATGCAGTACCGCCAGCACCAACTCGGGATAGTGCTTTTGCTTGCCCTTGAACTTTTTTCGGCTCCAGAATATGATCGCGCACAGGCCAAGCGGCAGCCTGTCACTTGTCACGGCCAGGCTCGAGTGCATCAGCATCCCGCACACGGTGTGCTTTGTCAGCCGCCCCGCCTTGTTTTTCCGGCTGCTCGTCTCACCGGTAAAGCCGATCTTCTCGGGCGCGTCTCGCTTGTATGAGAATTCCGTCGTGTCCTGCAGGATCAGCAGGGGCCCCGCGCTCGCGCGTCGATTCGAAATGCCCGGCCAATATCGCCTGCTCATCGACTCGGTCGTTGGAGAAGAACCGGTACGCCGCTTTCGTGTTCGCCCAATCCTGGCATGCCAGTGGAATGCTTGCCCCAGCTTTGCCTGACATCCGCCGCATCAGGTCGGTCAACCTCTTGCCCAATCGCGCATCCTTGAACTTGCAGCCCGACAGTTCGTTGCCTTTCCATGTCTGGTCGCCCTGTATTTCACCGCCCGCCTCAAATTCTCCCCGCATCCAATACCCACCCGTCCTGATCTCGTTGTTCGCACAACAACGGACGGCTCGGTCAACTGGCTGACAAACAGGGTTCTCTCATCAGAAAAATGTGGGTAATTGAAAGATTGGTCGGACGCTTACGAACGAAACCGACGTGGCGCAAGAGTTCGGCGTCAGCCGCACGCCAGTGCGAGAAGCTTTCCGGACGCTTCTTGCCGAGGTCTGCTGGACGTGATTCCGCAGAAAGGCACGTTCGTTTCGTAACTCAAGCGGACCACGCTCAGGGACGCACCGTTTGTGCGCGAGGCGCTCGAATGCGCGGCGACCCGCCTGCATGGCGGCTTCTATTGGCGCGGCGGTGTTGTCCGAGAAAACCAAGGCAACAAAGTTCTACAAATTGCCCGCAAATTACTGCCTTATGATTAAAGAGCTGTTCAGATTTGTGGGGCCGTTTCTGGTCAACACCGGTTCAACGGTTTAGCTCAACACTCCAAACTATCCGTAGGCGAGACCGCTAACGAAAAACGTCTTCAACAGCAAAAACCCCCCGATAGCTAGTAGGCAATAGTAAAAGCTGGTTCTGAACACCCGTTCGCTGACCCGGGCTCGCAGCAACTTTCCAATCGGCATACCCAACAAGGCAGCGATAAGCGCCAAGGCAGAACCAGACATATCACCAAAAACGGGGACTTCGTCCTGATGTAATCGAAAAGCAAGCGCTAGTGCGCCAACGGTAAAACACAAAGCAAGCGCTTGAACCAGCTCGTCCTTATTGAATTCCAAGCTTTGTAGGTATGGGACTACAGGCATCACAAACAAGCCCGTCGCGGCATTAACCAATCCCGCGATAATTCCAATTAGGGGCGAAAGCCATAACTCAAGCGATGGGCGAATTATGAAGCGGGCCGCAGAGAGTCCGATGATCGCGTAGACCATCAGCATGAGACCTAAACCACGGGTCGCGAATTTCGCGTCGACTGTAGCCATGCCTATCGGTGCCAAGACAGTGCCGAGTGCGAGTCCGACAGCTAGAGGGGCCAAACGCGAAACTAGAGACGTGAGATTCCCACCGGAAATTAACTGCCAAATGTTGGTCACTAGCGAGGGAATCACCAACAGGGCCGCGGCTTGGGGCAGCGGAATATAGGCACTTAACACACCGAGAACGACCGTCGGCATCCCAAGACCGACAGCTCCCTTGACCAGGCCCCCAACTAGAAACGTCAGAAGCACAGGTAACCAAATTTCCGTCAACTCAAGCCACCAACACACACGTACTTCATCTCCAAATACTCATCAATACCGTATTTGGAGCCTTCGCGGCCGGTACCAGATTGTTTGATGCCCCCAAAAGGTGACACTTCATTAGACATTGCGCCGGTATTGACACCTACCATACCGTACTCAAGTTGCTCTACGACTCGCCAGAAACGATTGATGTCTCGACTATAGAAGTACGCAGCCAGCCCATACTCACTGTCATTTGCAAGAGAGACTGCTTCTGAGTCGGTGTGGAAGCGGAAGACGGGAGCCACGGGACCAAAAGTCTCTTCATGCGCAATCAGCATTTCATGCGAGACTTCTGCCAGTACGGTTGGCTCATAAAAATGGCAACCCAAAGCACTGCGTTTCCCGCCTGTAACTATCCTTGCACCCTTGGCTGTCGCATCGAGCACCTGCTGCTCCACCTTTTTTACGGCTGCCTCATCGATCAGCGGACCTTGCTGTACTCCAGCTTCTAGGCCATTACCGAGCTTTAACTGTGCCGCTGCTGCTGCGAACTTGGAGACGAATGCGTCGTAGATGCTGTCATGCACATAGATGCGGTTCGTGCAGACACAGGTTTGACCAGAGTTGCGATACTTTGAGATGACGGCTCCGGCGACTGCGGCATCGAGGTCAGCATCTGCAAAAACAATGAACGGAGCATGTCCACCGAGTTCGAGACTGAGCTTCTTAATCGTTGGCGCGCATTGCTGCATTAGTATGCGTCCAACCTTAGTGGAGCCGGTAAACGAAAGCTTTCGCACGACGCTGCTCTCGCAAATCAATCGTCCAACTTCTACCGAGGTGGAAGTATCTGTGGGCAACACGTTGATGACGCCGGGCGGGATCCCTGCCCGCTGAGCAAGCTCAGCCAAAGCGAGCGCGCAAAGTGGGGTCTGTTCAGCTGGCTTCACAACAATCGTACAACCTGCCGCAAGCGCCGGCGCGACTTTTCGTGTGATCATCGCGACAGGAAAATTCCACGGAGTAATTGCACCGCAGACTCCAACGGGCTGCTTCATTGCAAGTAGTCGCTGGCCTACATTCTGACTTGGAATCAAGTCCCCATAGATACGCCTCCCCTCCTCTGCAAACCATTTGATAAACGAAGCTCCAAACGAAACTTCAGCTCTGGCCTCTTCAAGCGGCTTCCCTTGCTCTGTAGTCAATATTGTGGCGAGATCTTCGCTGTGAAGCATTATCAGCTCGAACCATCGCTCCATCAGCGTCGCGCGATCCTTTGCCGTCCTCGATCGCCAGTTCGGAAGAGCCCGAGCGGCGGCGTCAATCGCTTGCTGAGTTTCTCTGAGGCCGGCTCGGGATACCTTGGCAACTTGCGTGCCATTGGCAGGGTTATAGACAGGAAACTGACAACCGTCATTTGCATCGACCCAAAGCCCATCGATATACGCACTCGTGCGAAGCAACGCCACATCCTTTAACAAAATCATGTCAGGCTCTCCGTCATCTCAGGCACAGCCACAAACAAATCCGCCTCAAGACCGTAATCAGCTACGGAGAAAATCGGCGCTTCAGGGTCCTTGTTGATCGCGACGATCACCTTGGAATCCTTCATGCCAGCCAAGTGCTGGATGGCGCCGCTGATGCCAACGGCAACATACAACGAGGGCGCGACGATCTTGCCGGTCTGGCCCACCTGCCAGTCATTGGGCGCATAGCCCGCGTCCACTGCAGCGCGGCTGGCCCCCAGTGCCGCGCCCAACCGGTCGGCCAGCGGGGTCATAACTTCCTGGAATTTCTCGCTGGAACCCAATGCCCGTCCCCCCGATATGATGATCTTGGCCGCTGTGAGTTCGGGTCGATCGTTTTTTGCAATCTCGCTGCCTATGAAGGTTGATTGGGTCGTGGCCACCGTGGCGGCGATGCTGTTCACTACAGCTGAACCGCCGGACGGAGCGGCTGAATCGAAGCCCGTCGAACGCACGGTCAAGACCTTGGTTGAATCCAGGCTCTGAACGGTGGCAATGGCATTGCCTGCATAGATCGGGCGCTCAAAGGTATCGGCACTGCCGATCCTGGTAACGTCAGAGATCTGGCTCACATCAAGCTTGGCAGCCACGCGTGGCGCGATGTTTTTACCAGAGGCGGTCGCGGAGAACAGGATATGGCTGTAGTTGTCTGCAATAGCCAGAACCTGTGCGGCCATGTTTTCAGCCAGGGCATGGGCAAAGCCATCGCCATCGGCATGCAGAACCTTAGTTACACCGGCAATCCTGGCTGCTGCCACGGCAGCTGCGCCCGCATTGGAGCCAGCCACCAGCACGTGAACTTCACCGCCGCATTGCACAGCAGCGGTCACCGTGTTCAAGGTTGCGCCCTTAATGGAAACATTATCGTGTTCGGCAATAACTAGAGATGTCATTTAGATTACCTTCGCTTCGTTCCTGAGTTTTGCAACGAGAGTAGCCACATCAGGGACCATGATGCCGGCACTGCGCTTGGGTGGCTCGGTCACTTTGAGGGTCTGAATGCGTGGGGCTACGTCCACGCCCAGATCGGCAGGCTTGACTACTTCCAGCGGCTTTTTCTTAGCCTTCATGATGTTGGGCAGCGTCACATAGCGCGGCTCGTTTAGGCGCAGGTCCGTGGTGATGACCGCTGGCAGCCTGATCGCCAGAATTTCCGAGCCGCCATCCACTTCGCGGGTCACACTGGCCCAGCCATCAACCACCTCAACCTTGCTGGCAAAAGTAGCTTGCGGAAGATCCGCCAGGGCGGCGAGCATCTGGCCGGTCTGGTTGCAGTCGTCGTCAATGGCTTGTTTGCCCAGAATGATCAGGCCGGGCTGCTCCTTGTCCACCAGGGCTTTGAGGAGTTTGGCGACGGCCAGCGGTTGTAGTTCTTCGGTGGTTTCCACCAGGATTGCGCGGTCAGCGCCGATGGCCATGGCGGTGCGCAGGGTTTCCTGGCATTGCGCGGTGCCGCAGGAGACAGCGATGATTTCGGTAGCTACGCCTTTCTCTTTCAGACGGACGGCTTCTTCAACGGCGATTTCGTCAAAGGGGTTCATGCTCATTTTGACGTTGGCGATATCTACACCGGTGTTGTCCGACTTGACGCGGACCTTCACGTTGTAGTCCACCACGCGCTTGACGGGGACAAGGATTTTCATTCGTTCTCCATTAACTGATTCCGCACATAACGCGCAATAGCAAGCGATGCCGTAAGGCCTGGTGATTCGATACCGAAGAGATTGACAAGCCCTGGAACGCAATGCTCTGCTGGCCCTTGAATTTTGAAGTCCACATCGGCCTCACGTGATATCTTCGGTCTAACACCTGCATACCCTGGCTGCAGAGCCCCGTCAGGCAATCCGGGCCAATACCCGCGAACCGACTCGTAGAAGACATCTATGAGTTGGGAGTCCACGTTGAAGTTGATATCCGCAGATCGTTCGATATCGAGCCACTCGACGTCTGGCCCGAAGCGCGCCTGACCTCCAAGGTCAAGGGTCAAATGAATCCCAAGGCCACCTGGCTCAGGGATCGGGTAAATCAAACGCGAGAACGGCGACCTCCCAGTTAGATTGAAGTAACTGCCCTTGGCAAAAAGCGGCTTCGGTATTAATTTCGACGGAAATCCCTGCAACATGCCAGCGACCCGCGGTGCGCTGAGGCCGGCGGCATTAACCAACAACTTGGCATGAATGGACGTCTTTACTCCATTGGCTTCTACGTCTAGCACCATGCCCTGGCCGTTTAAGCGACCCCCAACGACTTCGCTGGCGAAAGCAATGGTTGCGCCACTACGCTCTGCATCGCCGAGCAACTGGAGCATCAGCGCGTGGCTATCGACGATACCTGTCGATGGCGAGTAAAGCGCCGCAGTGCACTCGAGCGCTGGTTCGACTCCAATCGCTTCGTCGCGCGACATCCAGCGCAAATTATTGACGCCGTTTGCGTGTGCTCGTGCGGCGATTCCACGTAGTTTGTCATGCTGTTGCTCCGACTGCGCAACAATCAACTTGCCACACTGCTGGTGTGGAACTCCACGTTCCTTGCAATATCCGTAAAGAACTTCACGCCCCTCAACACACAGGCTTGCCTTGAGTGAACCAGGTGAGTAATAAATCCCAGCATGAATGACCTCACTGTTACGCGAACTGGTACCTGAGCCGACCACGTTCTCGGACTCAATGACGACCACATCGCGTCCAGAAATGGCCAGTTCGCGGGCAACCGCAAGGCCAATCACGCCGGCGCCGATCACAACACAGTCAACACGATCCATAGTTAAGCCGTTACGCCAGCAATGTTGCGCCGCATCGCGGTAATCGTTGTATTCGGTGTTATCGCATCTGGATCAGTTCGGACTTCAATCAGCGATGGCTTCCCACTGCTGATTGCACGCTCAAACGCAGCTGGAAACTGATCGGTCGCCGTTACCGTTTCACCATGAGCGCCAAACGAGCGTGCGAAGGCGGCAAAGTCCGGGTTGACCAAATCAGTCGCAATAACTCGGCCAGGGTACTCGCGTTCCTGATGCATGCGAATCGTCCCGTACATCCCGTTGTTGACCACAACTATCACGACATTGGCCCTCTCCTTCACCGCAGTAGCGATCTCCTGCCCGTTCATCAGGAAGCAACCATCTCCGGCAAAAGCCACAACCTGGCGATCAGGGTGAATGATCTTGGCAGCGATTGCGGCTGGAACACCGTAACCCATAGCACCCGAAGTCGGCGCAAGTTGGGTTCGATGGCCGCGGTATCGATAAAAACGGTGAACCCACACCGTATAGTTACCGGCACCATTGGTGATGATTGCATCATCGTCAAGGCGATCTCGCAAAAACTCCATCAGTTCCCACATCTGCACGTCACCCGGAATGGTCACACGCGAAGTCCATCTAAGATAGTCGGATCGAGCAGCCTCTGTCAAAGCGCGCCAGCGCATGGCGCCTTTCAAAGGGGGTAGTTTTGACAGCGCCTCGGCGAACCTCACCATGCCAGAGTTTATGAGCAGTTCACCTTCATACACACTTCCCAGTTCCTCTGCGCCTGCATGAACGTGTACAAGTTTCTGCTTCGGCACCGGTGAACTCAGCAGGGTGTAGCCGCTTGTGGTCATCTCGCCGAGCCGCGGCCCGATCGCCAGCAACAAATCGGCATCTCCTACTCGCTTGGCAAGTGCTGGGTTGATGCCCACCCCTACATCGCCAATGTAGTTTTCATGCTCATTGTCGAATAGATCTTGGAAACGAAACGCACAGGCAACTGGCAGGCCGTTCGTCTCGGCGAATTGCTGTAACTTGTTGCAGGCATCGACATTCCAGCCGCTTCCGCCAAGCAACACAAGCGGGCGTTCCGCACTTTCGAGAAGCTTCACCATACGGGCCATGTCAGCTTCGACGGGACCCGCCTGAACTGGCGTGAAAGATCGGATTTCCGATACGCCGGCCAACTCAAGAAGCATGTCTTCCGGCAGTGCCAACACCACTGGGCCCGGACGACCTGCGCATGCCACGTGGAAAGCGCGACTAACAAGTTCGATTACGCGATCAGCGGATTCGATCTGACCAACCCACTTGGCCATTCCGCTGAACATGGTCTTATAGTCAACTTCCTGGAACGCTTCGCGCCCTGCAAATTCCCTAGCGACTTGACCGACGAACAGGATCATCGGCGTTGAGTCCTGGAAAGCGGTATGCACACCGATACTTGCGTTGGTAGCACCCGGACCGCGAGTGACCATGCATATTCCAGGGCGACCCGTGAGCTTGCCGTACGCTTCGGCCATGTTTGCTGCCCCACCCTCGTGTCGACAAGCAACCACACGAACCCTCTCGCTTTCATCGTACAGTGCATCGAGCACGGCAAGGTAACTCTCGCCAGGTACACAGAACACATGGTCTGCGCCATGCGCCTTCAGCGTAGCTACCAAAAGCTGGGCGCCGGTTTTCGTTTTATCGTTTTTCATAGTATTTATGCGAATGCGTCAATGCCGGTCAGCTTGCGGGCAATGATCAATTGGTTGATCTGCGTGGTTCCGTCAGGGATCGTCAACATGCGGGCGTTTCGGAAGTGCCGCTCAACCCCAAATTCCTTGGAGATACCGAAGGCGCCATGGATCTGTATCGCCTTCGACGTAATGCGTTGTGCGGCCTCCGTGGCGAAGTTCTTTGCGATCGACGCCTCAAGCTCACAGCGCAGACCATTAGCCATTTTCGAAAGCGCCCGATAGACGAGAAGCTGTGACGCAGCAAGATCGGTCGCCATTTCGGCAAGTAAGCTCTGAACCAGCTGATGTCCCGCGATCGGTTTTCCGAATTGTGTTCGCTGCTTTGAGTACTCAACGGCATCCCTGAGAGCTGTATTGGATATTCCGAGCGCCAGTGTTGAGACAAAGCAACGTGACCGATCAAAGCCTTTCATCGTCTCGCGCAATCCGGAACCTAAGGTGCCCAGCAAGTTCTCCTCAGGGACAACCGTGTCGTCGAAGTGCACCTGGGCGAGCGGCCACCCGTTGAGCCCAAGCTTCTCGATTTCGCTAGCCTGAAAGCCATGTTCATCACGATCAACGAGGAACATCGAGAACTCGTCCTCACCTGTACGAGCAAGAACCACGACGACGTCCGCAACCGTGGCGTTTGACGTCCACATTTTTTCACCACTAATTCGAAAGTATTTGCCGTCGCGAACGGCGCGCGTTCGCATCTCGCGCACACTCGATCCGATGCCTGGCTCACTGATAGCGGAGCATCCAATGATCTCCCCTGTGAGCATCTTGGGAAGGTAACGTGCCTTGATCGCCTCACTTCCGTTGGAATAGACCTTCAATGCCGCGCCCTCAGCGACCCACGCAATACCAGCGGCGTCTGGGGATACCTTGGCAAGCTCCTCGAACAGCAAGCCGCTGGTTAGGAAATCCAGACCCATACCCCCTGCGTCCTCGGGCACCCAACCCGAGCCAACGCCATAGGGGACCATCGTTTTCATCAGCTGCAGGGCTGCGGGTTTGGTGAAGGCTTGATCACGAAAATGACGCGCGAGCGGTGCGACCTCTCGTTCAACTACACGCTTCCAACTATCTAACGCTATGCGCTGCTCTTCATTTGGTTCGAAATTCATTGCTTCTTTCTCATTGGATTGGGATTACTTCTTCGATCACTTCGCCGGATGGACCTCGTCTGA
The DNA here is from genome assembly GCF_017939685.1 of Acidovorax sp. JG5. Taxonomy (NCBI): domain Bacteria; kingdom Pseudomonadati; phylum Pseudomonadota; class Betaproteobacteria; order Burkholderiales; family Comamonadaceae; genus Acidovorax; species Acidovorax sp. JG5. Next base: position 5,803 of record NZ_JAGKSE010000026.1, on the reverse strand, counting down.
AGCTCGTGTGTCGCAGCCAGTTCGTGTCATCGCTCTGCGGGAAGTCGGTTCGCTGGTGAGCGCCGCGACTCTCAGTTCGTGACAGCGCGGCTTTGACAATCGTTCGCGCAACGAGAGCCATGCGGCGGGCCTCGAGAAGTTCGACGACTTCTGCGATGTCAGCGCCAGTACGGCGATCAAGACGGTCGCTGATAAGTTGCAAATGGGCCAGTCCGACGCGGAGCGATGGCTCGGCACGCCAAATCCCGGCGCATGTCGCCAGTATGTTGCGGATGCGGCCTTTTAGTTCTGCAACACCGCTCGCTTGTTTACCGTGCGCAGCCTTCAAAGCGCCCACAGCGTCGCCTACGATGCGACCCCAGTCACGTTGCCGTTCATCGAGCATGCCGGCGACCGCTCCACGTCCGGCCAATGCCCCAAATACCAGGGTATCTGCACAACCATTGCCAGCAACCCGACTCGCCCCATGAACGCCTCCAGCAGCCTCACCCCCTACAAACAATCCAGGTACATCAGATGCCCCATGGTGGTCTATCGCAATGCCGCCCATGATGCTATGCGCGGCGGGCGCCACAATCGGCGACTGTTTGGCCGGATCAACTCCGGCGCTGCGCAGGCGACTGCAGTGTGAGACATAGCTTTCGAGTCGATCTGGCGGGATACGCCGAGTGTCAAACAGTACACCGCCCTGGGGGAGCCCCCGGCCTTCGTCGATCTCGCGCTGGATGTGCAGTGCCATCTTCGCTTTCTCGATCCCGCGCTCTCCGAGCGGCGGATTCACGCGCATCATGAAACGCTCACCACGGGCATTGAGCAGCTGCGCACCGTCGCCCAGCATTGCTGTAGGCATTTCCATACCCCGGCATGCTTCGGGCCAGACCGTAACGACTGGCTCAAACTGCACAAATTCCATGTCGATCAACCTTGCGCCCGCCTCAAATGCCATTGCAAGCGAGTCGGCGGCGACGTCCGCGGGATAGGTGCTGCCCGCATAGAGACGTCCGATTCCGCCCATCGCGATTACAGTAGCCCGGGCACGTATCGCAAGCAGCGCCGCGCTATGCGGTTTCCACAACAGCGCCCCAACGATCTGACCGCCGTCTTGAAGCAGACCTATGACCTTCTGCCCGCCGATTGTCTGAATGCCACTTTCGCTAGCGCTCGCCTTTAGTGCCTGCAACAACGCGCCGCCGGTGCCCTCGGCGATGTAGACTGAACGGGGATAGGTGTTGCCTGACAAATGACGCTGCGCGACCTTGCCATCAAGCTTGGCAAATGGGACCCCCAAAGCTGCGAGCTCCCGGTAAGCATCGATCGACTGGTCCGCGAGCACTCGAACAAGCCGTCGATCATTCAGGCCATAGCCGCCGCGGACCATGTCGTCGAAGAAGACTTGCGGAGTATCAAGTGGATCAGTTGCGCCGATAGGCGCGTTGAAGCCGATGACATAAGGCGACGCACCATGAGCGCGATACGCCATGATCACGTTCACCCCTGTCTGGCGTGCAGCAATGGCAGCACGGTAACCGCTTAGCCCGCCGCCCAGCACGAGTACGTCAGTCATCGCTTGCTCAACCATGAGGTTCATGTCCGCCCCTGGGGTTGGTGATACATATTCATGAAGTGGAAACTTGCATGAACGCATTTTGCCAATAGAAATCGATAATAGACAGCGAGGAGTACTTGTCACTTCATGAGTAAATGTGATAATCTCTTTGCATGGCTTGGCAACTTCCATCACTTGCTGCTCTGCGCACATTCGAAGCGGCAGCGCGTCACCTTAGCTTCACGAAAGCAGCGGCTGAATTGAACCTCACCCAAAGCGCGGTCAGCCGGCAGATCCGGCTGATGGAGGAGTACTTGGGGGTTTTGCTGTTTCAACGGGTCAAGCAACGGCTTGTACTTACTGAAGCAGGTCGCAGTTATGTCAATGACATCCGTGCAGCGCTCGAAAATATGCAAGCAGCGACTGTTAACCTGCTTGCTCATCAAGGCAAGGGCGGTATCCTGAGCCTTGCCACACCGCCAGCGTTTGGTACGAAATGGCTGATTCCGCGCCTGCACCGTTTCAGCGATAGCCACCCGGAGATCCTGATAAACCTCGCTACGCGCGCGAAGCCTTTTGACTTCGGGTCAGAGGCTATCGACGCGGCAATTCACTATGGCAGAAACGACTGGCCAGGCGTACTGTTTGACCGCCTAGTAGGCGAAGAGATGGTCGTCGTGTGCTCGCCAGCGTACCTTGCCCGGCACGAAAAGCTCGAAAACGCGGCGGATCTATCAAAGCACGCGCTGTTACAGCAGTCAATTCGACCGAACCTGTGGCGAGAGTGGATGGAGGCCAAGGGCGGGGATGCCACACATGCATGGACAGGCCCGCGCTTTGAACACTTCTACATGATCATGCAGGCAGCTATCGGTAGCCTCGGCGTTGCATTGTTGCCGCTCATGCTGGTACATGAAGATCTGCAGTCTGGCCGTCTGGTGCAGCCCTTTGACGGCGCCTATGTCGGCCGAGACGCCTATTGCCTCGTCTACCCGGCCGAAAAGCGTAACGACCCCAAGATCGAATTGTTCCGGCGTTGGTTGGTAGAGGAGGCCAAACGGTCCGAGTAGTCAGTCAACAAATGCCCGCAAATGGACTGCTGAACCGACAACCTCTCCGCGCTGATTAGTGCAGGTGCATTGGTTGAAAATGCGCTTCTTCGTGAGGTCAACCTCGACGATCTCATACTTAGTGGTAATCGTGTCGCCGAACCGTACTGGAGCGGTAAACCGAACGCGATCATAGCCGAGCGAAACCGTACGACCAATTCGCATGCGCGACGACGCGGCCGAGATAAAGCCAACGAGGAGAGCACCATGCGCCAGGCGCTCGCCGTAACGGCCCTGCTTCATGTACTCCTCGTCAACATGATTGGGCGAAAAATCTCCCGTGATACCGGAAAAAAGGTAGACATCGGTCTCACCAACCGTCTTCGCGAAATACAAGGTCGTTCCAACCCTCACATCCTCCAGCCTGCCAGTTGGCGACTGAAAATATTCGAGCTTCGTGTTTTCGTTCGTCATATGACCTTATTGGTTCTAAGTTGCGCAATGTCCGATGGCGTCAGCTTGAGCCATTCATGCAGCACCTCTTCAGTGTGCTCGCCAAGCAAAGGGGGTGCAGTCCACCCCTGCTCGACATCGAATGCTGAGTACTTTGCGGCCGGGCCTATCTGTGGCAACTCCCCGTAGGCAGGATGCCGAACCGGCCGCAGCATGCCGCGATGCCTTACTTGCCGATGATCGAACACCTGCTGCATGTTGTTGACTGGTGCACAAGGCACCTTGGCACCATCAAGCTTCGTAAGCAAGTCGGAAGTCTTGAACTTGCTCACCTCGGGGTCCAGAATTGCGTACAGCGCGTCCCGGTGAGTCACGCGACCGGCAAGGTCGATGAACCTCGCGTCGTCAATCAGATCGCGACGATCAATCACCTTCAGAAATGCCTCCCAAATATTCTGATATCCAGCGCCGATAATGGCCCAACCATCGGATGTCTGAAACGCCTTGTAAGGTACCTGCTGGGCGTGCTCGGAACCCCATTTACCCGGGTTCTTGCCGGTGAGCAAGTATTCAAGCGCTGCGTTTGCAAGGAACGCGACTTCACCTTCAAGCAAGCTCGTCTCCACCTTTTGCCCCTTGCCGGTAAGCGAGCGCTGTAGCAAGGCAGTGAGAATTGCTGCATGGCAATTCATCCCGGCGATCATGTCGAATGCTGAAGTACCGAGTTTGATAGGTTGGCCACCGCGTTCGCCAGTGATGCTCATGTAGCCACCGATCGCCTGGATTGTCAGGTCGAAGGCGCCCAAGTTTTTGTCCGGTCCGTCGGCACCCATGCCCGAAATCGACGCGAAGATTAGCCTGGAATTGTCGTCGCTCAACCGCTCGTAACTCAAGCCTAGACGCGGCATAACGTCGGGACGGAAATTCTCAACCACAACGTCGGCGCAGCGGCACAGCCGGTAAGCAAGTTGCTTTCCGTCATCGCTGCTCATATCCAGCGTGATTGAGCGCTTGTTGCGATTTGCAGCAAGAAAGGTAATGCCGAGGCCATGATGAAAGGGAGGCCCCTGCGTTCGCAAAGGGTCGCCTTCTCCAGGAAGTTCAACCTTGACGACGTCGGCGCCCAAATCCGCTAACAGCATTGAGCAGTATGGGCCGGCGAAGACTCGCGTGAAGTCAATGACCTTTAGGCCGGTCAACGGTTTTTGTCTTGTATCCATCATCGCCTCAGTCAACGGACACTTTTGCCGGCTGGGCAATCTTGCCCCATTTGGCAGTCTCTGCAGCGATGTACTGGGCAAACTCGTCGGGTGTGCTATGGACCACCTCGGCGCCAACCTTAGCGAAACGCTCTTTGATTTCGGGCAGCTTCAGGATCTTTACGATCTCAGTGTTTAGCTTGTCGATCACTGGCTGCGGCGTACCCGCAGGCGCCAGAACGCCGCCCCAGGACACCGCTTCGAAGCCTGGCATCCCCGCTTCAGCCACGGTCGGTATGTTCGGAGACGCCGTCAGACGCTTCGGCGTTGTCACAGCAAGTGCCTTCAGTCGACCCGCCGCCACGTACGGACCGGCCGCAACGACGGTAGCCATCATCACGTCCACATGACCTGCGACCGTGTCGGCAAGCGCCGGAGAGTCTCCCTTGTAATTAATCGCCTTGATGTCGATCGCTGCGTTGGACTTGAAAAGCTCCATCGCCAAGTGACCCGCCGTTCCAAGCCCGGATACGCCATGCGACATCGCACCAGGCGCCGCCTTTGCTTTGGCAATCAACTCGGAAATGCTGTTCACGCCGACCCCCGGGTTGGCCACAAACATAAGCGGAACCCAGCTTACCAAGGTAATTGGGGTAAAGTCTTTCACTGCGTCGTACGGCAACTTCTTGTAGATGCTGGGATTGATCGCGCTCGGCCCGATATTAGCCATAATGATTGTGTGACCGTCGGCAGGCGCTTTTGCCACATACGAGTACGCGATGATGCCGTTGGCGCCTGCGCGGTTCTCGACAACCACGGGTTGCTTCAACGACGCCTGCAGCCGCTCAGCAATAAGGCGCGCGATGATGTCCGACGCACCGCCTGCCGGATAGGGGACAACGAAGTTAATCGTCTTGCTTGGGTAGGTTGTGTCTGCGAACGCAACGCCAACGCCGCATGTGGCGCTGGCTAGCGCGAGAAAGCCGTTTACAAGCGCAAAACGACGTGAGGGGGAAATTTTCATAGTGTCTCCGTGTAAGTTTTAGCATCTCAAAAATGATGTCTGACGGTGCGATTCTGGGTGAGGCAACCTGCGCGGTAAAGCGATGTGAAGTCGCAGGGTCATGAGCAAACGAGATGGCCTCCCGCTTCTGGAGTTACTCGGTGAACTGAAGGCTCTGCTCCAAAGATTGCCAGCAGCATGGCGAAGACAATGCTCTTTGCTCATAAGCGAACAACATGAAGTAGCTTTACCAGCGATGGGGTCGAATCAAAGAATGGGTCTGCATATTCAACCCAACGAAGACTTCATGCGATTTGTAAATTTCCACCGCCTTATACATGGGCTTTCGGCGATTTCGCTCCTATGCGCAATCGCAGGCCGCAATCCCAGACATGCACAAGTACACGCATTCCCCGCCAGACCGATCACGATCGTTGTACCCCACCCACCAGGGGTCGAAACCGATGCGCTCGCACGCGTAATCGGACCAAAACTCTAAGAGATCCTGCGCCGTAAGCGCACGGCAAACCCATGTTGACCGCCGATGGCGCCC
>NZ_JAGKSE010000025.1:0-42188 GCF_017939685.1 Acidovorax sp. JG5 | reverse complement strand
CGCGTGAAGGTGTCCTGGGCAAACTTCTGGTAGGCCGCCGTCCCCATGTACATCGGCACCATGTCGTAGCGCGCCAGCGCGGTTTTGTAGCGGTCTTGCTCCATGGCCTGCTTGAAGGCATCGTGCAGGCGCTTGACCACGGGCGCTGGCGTGCCCTTGGGCGCGCCAATACCGAACGGCGAGTTCTGCACGATGTCCAGGCCCAGCTCCTTGAGCGTGGGCGCATCTGGAAACTTGGCCAGGCGCTCTGCGCCCCAGGTGTTGAGCACGCGCAGCTTGCCGGCCTCGACCTGGGGAGCAAAGCCCGTGGAGTCGGCCGCCGCCATGATGTTGCCGCCCAGGATGGACTGCATGAGGTCGGCGCTGCCCTTGTAGGGCACATGCAGCAGTTCGATGCCGAGCTTTTGCGCGATCAGCTCGGTGGTCAGGTGCGGGCTGGTCATGGTGCCGGTGGAGCCGTAGCTGAGCTTGCCCGGGTTGGCCTTGGCCCAGGCGACGAAATGCGTCCAGGTCTTGAGCGGCGAATCGGCCGGCACCACGATGCCGAAGGCATAGCCGGTGACATTGATCACATAGCTGATGTCCTTGACCGGGTCCCAGTTGATCTTGGTGGTGTAGGGCAGGCGGAACACGCCCAGCGGGATCTGGGCCAGCGTGTAGCCGTCGGGCTGGGCCGTCTGCAGCGTCTGTGCGGGCAACGTTCCGCCAGCGCCGGGCTTGTTCTCGACGATCACCGGCTGACCCAGAATCTTGCTGGCGTTGTCGGCCAGAACGCGCATGGAGATGTCGGTGGGGCCGCCTGCAGGGAAGGCAATCACCAGCTTGACCGGTTTGGCAGGAAAACTCTGGGCGCTGGCAGTGCCCAGGGAGGCGGTGGCGAGAGCGGCTGCGCCCCACTGGATGATGTGTCGACGTTGCATGGTGTGATCCTGAAGGAAGGAAATATCCCATTGGACCGCAGTTGATGCACCGCAGCACTGAGGAAAGCACCTACCGACTGTCGCCAAGGCGGCAGCTGTTGACGGACGCGCTCAGTACCGCTGCGGCACATACATTTCGGGAGGCACGGGCTGGCGCAGGTATTCCGGGTTGCGTACCCGCGCTGGTAACTCCACCGGGGCGTGCGGCACCTCGTGGTAAGGCAGTTGGCCCAACAGGTGCGCAATGCAGTTCAGGCGCGCCTTTTTCTTGTCCACCGCCTGCACCACCCACCATGGGGCTTCGAGGATATGGGTGCGCTCCAGCATGGTTTCCTTGGCCTTGGTATACGCCTCCCAGCGCACACGGCTTTCCAGATCCATGGGGCTGAGCTTCCACTGCTTGAGCGGGTCGTGGATGCGGCCCAGAAAGCGCAGGTGCTGCTCGTCGTCGGTGATGGAGAACCAGTATTTGATGAGCGTGATGCCCGAGCGCACCAGCATCTTCTCGAACTCGGGCACGGTGCGAAAGAACTCTTCGTACTCGTCGTCGGTGCAAAAGCCCATCACGCGCTCGACGCCCGCGCGGTTGTACCAGCTGCGGTCGAACAGCACCATCTCGCCGGCAGCGGGCAGGTGCGCGGCGTAACGCTGAAAGTACCACTGCGTGCGCTCGCGGTCGTTGGGTGCGGGCAGCGCGGCCACGCGCACCACGCGCGGGTTCAGGCGCTGGGTGATGCGCTTGATGACGCCACCTTTGCCGGCTGCATCGCGCCCCTCGAACAGGATCACCACTTTCTTGCGCGTATGCTGCACCCAATCCTGCAGCTTGACCAGCTCGCCCTGCAGGCGAAACAGCTCCTTGAAATAAGCCTGGCGCTCCGCCCGGTCGGTGATGTGGCGGCCCTCCAGCTCGTCGATGTTGCGGTCTTCGAGCTCGAGTTCGATCTCTTCGTCATAGCTGTCCACCAGGTCGCTGGCGATGCGTCGCATCAGGTCGTCATGGTCATGCAGTGAACTGGGCAGCGTCATGGCAATGGGCTCCTGTAAAGAGCCGGCCATACTGCCCACTTAAGATGACAAATATATGTCAATACCATGACGACGCGCATGGAGCACCAGGCAGTTTGAGCAGGGCAACGAGCCCCCTCAGAGCACGCAAGCGCTCAGAGCCTGTTCAAAGCGGACGCTGCACGTCATTCTCGGACTCCCTGCGCCAGCACATCGGCATCACACCCCGCGCCGGCCGCAATCCAGCGCCGGGCCAGCCATGCCAGCGAGCGCAGAGCCCATGGATTTGTCCATCCCGTAACCGCCCCCGGGTCGCTCACCACGCCGCACAGGTAGCGCAGCTCCACGTCGCTCCAGCGCAACGCTACACACGCCCCCGCGCGACGGCGCGACACCCACATTCCCACCGGGCACGGCTCCACCAGGCAGCACAGGCCGCACCCGTTGCACGACGCCCCTTCTGCAGGCTTGGAGGGCGCTTCGGGGTGCAGCCAGACCACGGGGGTGGCAGAGGTCTTGCGTCCCGTGAGATTGAGCTTCTCCACATTCATGTCGTCAGCGCGCCAGCACGTGCGCCAGCGCCTTGCCCGTGTGCGTGCCCGCCGCCACCACATCCTCGGGCGTCGCTGCGGCAACGATGCGCCCGCCTGCGTTGCCGCCCTCCGGCCCCAGGTCCAGAATCCAGTCGGCTTCTGCGATCACATCCAGGTCGTGCTCGATCACGATCACGCTGTGGCCGCCATCCACCAGGCGGTGCAGCACGCGGATGAGCTTGTCCACATCAGCCATGTGCAGGCCCACGGTGGGTTCGTCCAGCACATACAGCGTGTGCGGCGCCTTCTGGCCCCTGCGGCCGACCTCGTCGCGCACCTTGGTCAGCTCGGTCACGAGCTTGATGCGCTGCGCCTCGCCACCACTGAGCGTGGGCGACGGCTGGCCCAGCGTGAGGTAGCCCAGGCCCACGTCCTTCAGGAGCTGCAACGGGTGCGCAATGCTGGGCATGGTGGCGAAGAAGTCCACGGCCTCGTCCACCTCCATCTGCAGCACATCGCCAATGCTCTTGCCGCGCCAGGTCACGGCCAGCGTCTCGGGGTTGAAGCGCGCGCCGTGGCAGGTTTCGCACGGCACCTTCACGTCGGGCAAAAAGCTCATTTCGATGGTGCGCACGCCCGCACCTTCGCAACTGGGGCAGCGGCCTTCGCCGGTGTTGAAACTGAATCGACCGGCCGCATAGCCGCGTGCCTTGGCCTCCAGTGTTTCGGCAAACAGCTTGCGGATGGTGTCCCAGAAGCCGATGTAGGTGGCGGGACATGAACGCGGTGTTTTGCCGATGGGCGTCTGGTCCACTTCGAGCACGCGGTCGATGCTCTCAAAGCCCGACAGGCCCGTGCAACCCACCAGCGGCGGCGCCTTGCCCGCGTCCATGGCATCGCGCCCGGCGCGGGTAGCGCGCTGTTGCACCCAGGCCTGCACGTTGGCCAGCAGCACGTCGCGCGCCAGCGTGGACTTGCCCGAGCCGCTCACGCCCGTCACCGCCACCAAGCGGTGCAGCGGCACGGTGGCCGTCACGTTCTGCAGGTTGTGCAACTGCGCGCCGTGCACAGTGAGCCAGCGCATGGCGGCGCGTTCCTTGGCCTCGGTCAGCGCGTCGGCCGCCAGCGCTGCGGCCTGTGCGGCGCGCTTCTTGACGGCAGCACTCTGCCGACCGGTGGGCGCTGCCGCCTCGGCCTGGGCAAAAGCCGCCGTGGCTTCGGCACTGACCTCGCCGGGCGCCATGCTGCGGCGCAGCTGCAGCGGGTGCTTCATGGCGTGCAGCAGGTAGCGGCCGGTTTGCGAGTCGGCCGCGCCCGTGATGTCGGCCACGCTGCCCTGCGCCACCAAATGCCCGCCGCGTTTGCCGGCGCTGGGGCCAATGTCGATGATGTGGTCGGCGCGGCGGATGGTGTCTTCGTCGTGCTCCACCACCACCAGCGTGTTGCCCTTGTCGCCCAGCTTGTGCAGGGCGTTGAGCAGGATCTGGTTGTCGCGCGCATGCAGGCCGATGGTGGGCTCGTCGAGCACGTAGCACACGCCCTGCAGGTTGCTGCCCAGCTGCGCGGCCAGACGAATGCGCTGCGCCTCACCCCCACTGAGCGTGGGCGCGCCCCGGTCGAGCGTGAGGTAGCCCAGGCCGACTTCTTCCAAAAATTCGAGGCGGCTCTGGATCTCGGGCACGAGGTCGCGGGCAATGTCGCTTTCACGTTGAGTCATGCGCTGGGGCATGCCGTCCGCTCCGCGCAGGGTCTCGATCCAGCGGCGTACGTCGGTCACCGACAGCGCGGCGATGTCGGTGATGCCGACTCCTGCAAACTTCACGGCGCGGGCCGTGGCGTTCAGGCGTGTACCGCTGCAACTGGGGCAGGCGGTATCAGCCAGGTCTTCCACCTCGGGCTCGGCAAAGGTCTGCTCGCGGCCTTTTTCCTTGTCGTCCTGCACCGAGTCGTCAAACACCTTGCGCTGGTCCTTGGTGAGCTTGACGCCCGTGCCCACGCAGTCGGGGCACCAGCCGTGTTTGCTGTTGTACGAGAACAGGCGCGGGTCCAGCTCGGCATAGCTGGTGGCGCACACGGGGCAGGCGCGCTTGGTCGAAAAGGCCTGCAGCTGGCCGATGCCTGCGGTGGGTGCGCCGCCCGCCATCGCGGCGCGCAGGTCGGTGAGGTCGCTCAGCACATGCACCACGCCCTTGCCGTGCGTGAGCGCGTCGGCCAGCGCCTGGCGCAGTACGGCTTCGTTCTCGGGCGAGACATCGAGGCTGGCCACGGGCAGCTCGATGGTGTGCTCCTTGAAGCGGTCGATGCGCGGGAAATTGGTGGTGGGCAAGAAGTTGCCGTCCACGCGCAGGTGGGTGTAGCCACGCGGGCGGGCCCAGTCAGCCAGTTCGGTGTAAACGCCCTTGCGGTTCATCACCAGCGGCGCGAGCAGGCCGATGTGCTGGCCGCGGAACTGTGTGAGCAATTGCGCCGCGATGCTCTCGGGCGTCTGCGGCTGCACGGCGGCGCCGTCCTTCGTGCAGTGCTGGGTGCCGAGCTTGACGTACAGCAGGCGCAAAAAGTGCCACACCTCGGTGGTCGTGCCCACGGTGGACTTGCGGCCGCCGCGCGACAGGCGCTGCTCAATGGCGACGGTGGGCGGGATGCCGTAGACCGCATCCACCTCGGGCCGCCCTGCGGGCTGCACGATGCTGCGGGCGTAGGCGTTGAGCGATTCGAGGTAGCGGCGTTGGCCTTCGTTGAACAGGATGTCGAAAGCCAGCGTGGACTTGCCCGAGCCGCTCACGCCCGTCACCACATTGAACTTGCCACGCGGAATGTCCACGCTCAGGTTCTTGAGGTTGTGCTCCTTGGCGTTGACGATTTCAATGACGTTTTTGGCCTCTAGCGCTTTACCAGCATGCGCAAGCAGCTCTCTTTTTCGTAGCGCCGCTGCCTTTTCGTGCACCGAATGCCCGCCTACACCCAAGGTCAGCTCGTAGTCGCGCAGCGCCTGCCCGGTGTGCGAGGTGGCGTGCGCCCGCACGTCCTCGGGCGTGCCCTCGGCCACGATGAGGCCACCTGCATCGCCGCCTTCGGGGCCCAGGTCGATGAGCCAGTCGCTCGCGCGGATCACGTCCAGGTTGTGCTCGATGACGATGAGCGAGTGCCCTGCGTCGATGAGCTTGCGCAGCGCGCGCATGAGCTTGGAGATATCGTCAAAGTGCAGACCCGTGGTGGGCTCGTCGAACAGGAACAGCGTGCCCTTGCGCGCCACGGCCTGGCGCGATTTGGACGCGCTGCGCGCCGCCTCGGCCAGAAAGCCCGCCAGTTTGAGCCGCTGCGCCTCGCCCCCGCTGAGCGTGGGCACGGGCTGGCCCAGCGCCACGTATTCGAGCCCCACATCCACGATGGGCTGCAGCGCGCGGATCACTTCGCGGTCGCCCGCAAACAGGTCGGCCGCCTCAGCCACCGTGAGGGCCAGCACGTCGGCCACGTTCATGCTCACCGTTCGTCCTGAGCTTGTCGAAGGGCGCTCGATGGTGATTTCCAGAATCTCGGGCCGGTAGCGCTTGCCATCGCAATCGGGGCAGCGCAGGTACACGTCGCTCAAGAACTGCATCTCCACATGTTCGAAGCCCGAACCGCCGCAGGTGGGGCAGCGCCCGTCGCCGCTGTTGAAGCTGAACTTGCTGGCGGTGTAGCTGCGCTGTTTGGACAGCGGCGCCACGGCAAAGAGTTCGCGGATGCTGTCCCATGCGCCCACGTAGCTCACGGGGTTGGAACGCGCGGTCTTGCCGATGGGCGACTGGTCCACAAACACCACGTCCGACAGATGGTCGGCGCCCAGCATGCGGTCGTGCGCGCCCGGCGCATCGGTGGCCTTGCCGAAGTGGCGCAGCAGCGCGGGGGCCAGCACGTCCTGGATCAGGCTGGACTTGCCCGAGCCGCTGACGCCGGTGACGGTGACCAGCCGCTGCAGGGGGAATTCGACCGACACGTTCTGCAGGTTGTGCTCGCGCGCGCCTTCGAGGATGAGGCGCGGCGTGGACTCGGTCACCATGCGCTTGAAGCCAAAGCCCACATGCTTGCGGCCGCCCAGGTAGGCGCCGGTGAGCGTGTCGGCATTGCGCAGGTCGGCCGTGGTGCCGTCAAACACGATCTGCCCGCCCAGGCGGCCCGGGCCGGGGCCCATGTCGATCATGCGGTCGGCCGCGAGCATCACAGCCGGGTCGTGCTCCACCACCACCAGCGTGTTGCCCGCATCGCGCAGGCGCAGCATGGCTTCGGTGATGCGGTGCATGTCGCGCGGGTGCAGGCCGATGCTGGGCTCGTCCAGCACGAACAGCGTGTTGACCAGGCTGGTGCCCAAGGCGGTGGTGAGGTTGATGCGCTGCACCTCGCCGCCGCTCAGGGTGCGGCTTTGCCGGTCGAGCGTGAGGTAGTCAATGCCCACGTCGCACAGGTATCTGAGGCGGGTGGTGATTTCTTCGTGCAGCAGCTTGAGCGCTTGCGCGTCGCCGCCCTTGGCGTCGTCGCCCACCGGTAGCTGCATGCGGTCAAAGAACTGGCGCAGTCGGTCGATGGGCAGCAGCATCAGATCGTGCAGGCACAGGCCGGGCAAGGCCTCCAGTTGCTCGCGCGACCATTGCACGCCTTCGGGCATGAAGCGTTTGCCAGGCTCCAGCACCGCATCGGCATCCTCCCTGCGGCCGATGCGCCAGAGCAGGCTTTCGGTCTTGAGGCGTGCACCGGCGCAGGTGGGGCACGGCGTGTAGCTGCGGTATTTGGACAAGAGCACGCGGATGTGCATCTTGTAGGCCTTGCTTTCAAGGTACTCGAAGAAGCGCTTGATGCCGTACCACTGCTGGTTCCACTTGCCATTCCAGTTCGGCGAGCCGTGGATGACCCACTTCTTGTGCTCGTCGGTCAGCTTGTTCCAGGGCGTGTCGCGCGGAATGCCGGCGGTCTCGGCGTGGCGCATGAGGTCGTCCTGCGCTTCTTTCCACGCGGGGGTCTGGATGGTCTTGATGGCACCGGCGCGCAGCGTGAGCTTGTCGTTGGGGATGACCAGGCCGTAGTCCACGCCAATCACGCGGCCAAAGCCCCGGCAGCTGTCGCAGGCGCCCACGGCGGAGTTGAACGAGAAGGCCGACGGAATGGGGTCGCTGTAGCGCAGGTCGCTATCGGGGCAATGCAGGCCTGTCGAGAAGCGCCACAGTTCGTGCGTTAGTGTTCCTGATTCCGTTCGCGTTGAGCTTGTCGAAACGCTGTCCCGGCCTTCGACAGGCTCAGGCTGAACGGCCAGGGGGATGACATAGACATTCAAGCGCCCCGTGCCGCGCTTCAGTGCCACTTCGATCGCCTCGATCACCCGCGCTTTCTCAGCGTTGCCCAGGCGAAAGCGGTCGGCCACCACATCCAGAACTTTTCGGGAACCGGTAGGCGTGGCCACTTCGCGCTCGGCCTGCACCTTGGTGAAGCCGCTGGCGGACAGCCATTGCTCGACCTGCTCAGCGCTGGTGTTCGCAGGCAACTCCACGGGGAATGTCAGGACGAGGCGCGGATCTCCTGCTGCGGCGCTGCGCTGCTGCAGCTCCGCATAAATGGTCTCGGGCGTGTCGTGCCGCACGGGCTGCGCCGTCTGCCTGTCAAACAACTGGCCCGCACGCGCGAACAGCAGCTTGAGGTGGTCGTTCAACTCCGTCATCGTGCCCACGGTGGAGCGGCTGGAGCGCACGGGATTGGTCTGGTCAATGGCAATGGCCGGGGGCACACCCTCGACCTTGTCCACGGCGGGCTTGTCCATGCGGTCGAGGAACTGGCGCGCGTAGGCGCTGAAAGTTTCCACATACCGGCGCTGGCCTTCGGCATACAGCGTGTCGAACACCAGGCTGGACTTGCCCGAGCCGCTGGGGCCGGTGACCACCGTGAGTTCGCCGGTGCGGATGTCCAGGTCCAGGTTCTTGAGGTTGTGCTGGCGTGCGCCGCGGATACGGATCAGTCCCTGGGTCATGGAAGCGGTCTTTCGGGTGTGAGGCGGAACATTCTAGGACGCCCACCGCGGCAGGCAACCACACAGCGCATTACCCCCAGCAGCAGCTGCCAGGCTTGCTTTCTGGCCACGACGTCTTCAGTAGTTGGACGCAACTGCAGCAATAGACGCTTTCCATTCGCTTTCGACTGGACACTGTCCCCCTCGTATGCCGTAAAAAATGGCATCTTGCGCCCCAAAGGACGCTGCAGCGAGCCCCTGACCGCCATGTCCACCAAGCCAACCCTCCGCTCGCTACAGAGATCCATCGACATCGCACTCTTGCGAGCAAGCGCAGACCAATGAAAAAGGCCTTGCATCTACATAGATGCAAGGCCTTTTCAGCTTCCAATGCGTCAGCTAGCAAAGCCAGCTGACGATCGGGAATTAAAAGTTGTGGCGAACGCCCAAAGCCAGCGAACTGAAGTCCTGGCCACCGGCGCCCGTCATATAGGTCGCGCCAGCCTTGTTGTCCACCTTTGTGTAGAAGGCGTACACCTTGGTCCGTTTGCTGAAATTGTAGTTGTAGCCCAGGGTCCACTGCGTAGCAGAGCTGTCAGCGATCTCGCTCCACTTACCAGCACGGCCGACGTTTACGTGGAACTCGGACGCTCCCAAGGCGTACATACCAGCCAAGCGGAAGTTGTTGCGGGTGCCCTGCAATGTCTCATCATTGCGCTGGTAATAACCACCAACGGTGAATTGACCAAAAGTGTACAGAGCGCGCAGCCCCATCTGTTTGTCATCATCAACTTGGCTATAACCAGCGCCAAGGGCCAAAGCCCCCACGTTGTAATTGGCGGCCAGGTCGTAGCCATTCTTGTTGTTGGTACCAGCGGCCTTTTCGTGCAGGTTCACAGCAGCATCAACGGTCAGGCCGCCGAAGCTGGGGGTGCGGTAACCAATCTTGTTCTTGGTACCCAGACCGTTGAACCAAACGGGGTCCTGGTACAGGGCGTCGGAAGACGAACCCGTGTCATGGTTGTGCAGGCCCACATAGTCAGCCGTGGCGTAATACGACTCAGGCGTGAAGTTGCCCAAACGCACCATACCAAAGCTGCCAGACAGATTCACTTCGCTTTGACGACCGAAGTTGATACCAGAACCCGTGCTGGCAAGACCAGGCCAGCCAGTGCCAGCGCCGGTAGTGGAGTCGAAACCGCTTTCCAGTTGGAAGCCAGCCTTCAGGCCGCCGCCCAGATCTTCCGTGCCCATGAGGCCGAAGCGGGAAGAGTTGTTTTCCATCTTGGTAGAGGTCACACCGCCCACCTTCTGGCGCTCCACGGTGGTGTTCACACGGCCGTACAGCGTGACGCTGCTTTGGGCCATTGCAGCGGTGGTGCCGGCAACTGCCAGGACAGCCAGGACGACGCGGGTCATTTTTTACATAAGGTCTCCTTTGAAACTAGTTGCCATCAGGAGGCGCACAGGTAGTTTCAGTTTTTGACTGAACCACCGAGAATGCTTCGGGAGCTCAATCTTAGGGCGCGCCACGTTGCATTGCACTATTTGCTGAAAGTTTGATGACACGAGTGATGTGCCGCCACAACAGTTGCATCCGCTCCCACTCCATCGCACCGCCACGGTGCGCAACCTGCCCCACTTTATTCACAGCGATGCGCGGCAAAACACCGTTACGGTGCACTTGCAGCGGGCACCGCGACGGGTGCGGCCGCACTGGCGGGCGCTTCTGGCGCATGGAGGGAGTCGGCACCGTGTTTTTCACCGGACATGTCCACCTTGTCACCTGCCTTCATGATGACGAACAGCGACAGTGCTGCAAACAGCACGAAACCTACGACGATCTTCCACATAACTTCTATCTCCTGGGGATGATGGGGGGGCTTGCTCAACAAAAGGGCCTCGCAGCTCTGGATGGCAGCGTGCGAGGCCCTTTTCTGGAACACAGTGCCCGCGCTCCGTGACGGAGGCCGGCACTGGCCACATGGCGGTGTGACCGTCAGTCGTTGGCGTAGATATCCACGTCCTTGGTCTCGCGGATGAACAGCGTGCCGATCACCAGGGTCATGCCCGCGATGATGATGGGGTACCACAGGCCGTTGTACATGTTGCCGGTCTGCGCCACGATGGCAAAAGCCGTGGTGGGCAGCAGGCCGCCGAACCAGCCGTTGCCGATGTGGTAAGGCAGGCTCATCGAGGTGTAGCGGATGCGGGTCGGGAACATTTCCACCAGCATGGCGGCAATCGGGCCATAGACCATCGTCACCAGCAGCACCAACCAGAACAACAGACCCACCGTCAGGACCTTGTTGGTCTTGGCGGGGTCGGCCTTGGACGGGTAACCGGCCGCCTTCAGGTCTTCGGCCACTTCCTTCTTGAAGGCGGCGATGGCCTTGGCGGACGCTTCATCGAACTGGAGGTTGACCACGTTGCCGGTGGGCGCCTCGACCGTCTTGTCACCGATCTTGATCACGGCCGGCGAGCCCGCTGGGCCTGCCACGTTGTCATAGCTCACCGAGTTCTGCACCAGGTAGCGCTTGGCGATGTCGCACGAGCTGCGGAAATCGATTTCGCGCGCCACCGGATTGCCCTGGAACGAGCACGATGCCGGGTCGGCCGTCACCACCACGCCAGCCGAGGCCTGGGCACGGGCCAGGTCCGGGTTGGCCGCTTCGGTCAGCGCCTTGAAGACGGGGAAGTAGGTCACCACCGCCAGCAGGCAGCCGGCCATGATGATGGGCTTGCGGCCGATCTTGTCCGACAGGGCACCGAACACCACGAAGAAAGGAGTGCCCAGCAGCAGCGCGGCAGCGATCATCAGGTTGGCAGTGGTGTTGTCCACCTTCAGTTGCTGTGTCAGGAAGAACAGCGCGTAGAACTGACCCGAATACCAGACCACGGCCTGGCCAGCCGTCAGGCCGACCAGTGCCAGGATCACGATCTTCAGGTTCTTCCATTGGCCGAACGACTCGGTCAGCGGTGCCTTGGAAGTCTTGCCCTCGGCCTTCATTTTCTGGAAGGCCGGTGATTCCGACAGCGACAGGCGGATCCACACCGAGATGCCCAGCAGCAGGATGGACACCAGGAACGGAATGCGCCAGCCCCAGTCCTGGAACACGGCTTCACCGAGGCTCAGGCGCACGCCCAGAATTACCAGCAGACTCAGGAACAGGCCCATCGTGGCCGTGGTCTGGATCCAGGAGGTGTAGGCACCGCGCTTGCCGTGCGGCGCATGCTCGGCCACATAGGTGGCGGCACCGCCATACTCACCGCCCAGCGCCAGGCCCTGCAACATGCGCAACGCAATCAGGATCACCGGGGCCGCGACGCCGATGGTGGCGTAGCTGGGTAGCAAGCCGACGATAAACGTCGACAGGCCCATGATCAGGATGGTGACCAGGAAGGTGTATTTGCGCCCGATCATGTCGCCCAGGCGGCCGAACACGATGGCGCCGAATGGCCGCACCAGGAAGCCTGCCGCAAACGCCAGCAGCGCGAAGATGAAGGCCGCGCCCGCATCCAGTCCGCTGAAGAACTGCTTGGCAATGATGGCCGCCAGCGAGCCGTAGAGATAAAAGTCGTACCACTCGAATACGGTACCGAGCGACGAAGCGAAGATGACCTTCTTCTCTTCGGCGGACATCGGCCGCGGTGCGGGATGTTGCGTTGCCATGGTTGTCTCCTTGGATTTATTGAATTTACAGGCACATACAAATTACCTGTGGGGTCACTATCCATTGCGCTACTGACACCGCTCTGACGCGTTTCTTACAGAAATTGACACGAAACTTCCGCGATTCTTACGGCTTGGGTAGTAACCCTCGCATGGCATTTTTTGATGCGAAAAATAGCCGGGTAATTGCTTACCAACCCGTTTTCTTCCCCGCCGGCGCAGCGCCCCATTTCCGGCGCGCATGCCACTGCAACACCCCGTTTCGTAAGCGCTTGGTCAGTGCGAATTCTCAGAATTGCGCCATGCGGTGCGACATGCCGCCCCACATTGCGCTTTCAGCGCACAACCTTGAGGAGAGACATCCATGAGCGACCCGATGGTCCAGAAAATACAAAGCCATCCGAAGTACCTGGAATTGCGCACCAAGCGCAACCGCCTGGGCATCTTCCTGACGGCACTGATGCTGGTCGTGTACTACGGCTACATCGCCCTGATTGCCTTCGACAAGCCGTTCCTGGCGCAGCCCATTGGCGCCGGCGTGACCTCGCTGGGCATTCCGATCGGCATGGGCGTGATCATCTTCACGATCGTGATCACCGGCATCTACGTGCGCCGCGCCAATGGCGAATTCGACACCCTGACCAAAGACATCCTGAAGGACGCATCGCGATGAACACCCTCCAAAAACACGCAGGCAGCGCCCTGGTGCTGCTGGCCTTGCTGGCAGCATCCGGCGCGGCGCAAGCGGCCGGTGCCGACCTGGGCCAGGCCGCCAAGCAGGCGACCAACTGGACGGCCATCATCATGTTCGGCGCCTTCGTCGCCGGCACGCTGTGGATCACCAAATGGGCGGCGGCCAAGACCAAGTCGGCCTCCGACTTTTATACCGCTGGTGGCGGCATCACCGGCTTTCAGAATGGCCTGGCGATTGCCGGCGACTACATGTCGGCGGCCTCGTTCCTGGGCATTTCGGCGGCCGTGATGGCCACCGGCTACGACGGTCTCATCTACTCCATCGGCTTCCTGGTGGGCTGGCCCATCATCACCTTCCTGATGGCCGAGCGGCTGCGCAACCTGGGCAAGTTCACCTTCGCCGACGTGGCGGGCTACCGCTTTCAGCAAGGCCCCATCCGCGCGTTTGCCGCCTCGGGCACGCTGGTGGTGGTGGCGTTCTACCTGATCGCGCAGATGGTCGGCGCCGGCCAGCTCATCAAGCTGCTGTTTGGCCTGGAATACTGGATGGCCGTGGTCATCGTTGGCGCGCTGATGATGATCTATGTGCTGTTTGGCGGCATGACCGCCACCACCTGGGTGCAGATCATCAAGGCCTGCCTCCTGCTGGCGGGTGTGACCTTTATGGCCTTCATGGTGCTGGCGCAATACGGCTTCAGCCCCGAGGCGCTGTTTGCCAAGGGCGTCGAAGTGCGCACGCAGATCGCCGCCAACACCGGCATGTCGGCCGAAGAGGCCGCCAAGAAGGGCCTGGGCATCATGGGCCCGGGCGGCTTCATCAAGGACCCGATCTCGGCCATCTCGTTCGGCATGGCGCTGATGTTCGGCACCGCCGGGCTGCCGCACATCCTGATGCGCTTCTTCACGGTGCCCGATGCCAAGCAGGCGCGCAAGTCGGTGCTGTGGGCCACCACCTGGATCGGCTATTTTTATGTGCTGATCTTCATCATCGGCTTTGGCGCCATCACCCTGGTGCTGACCAACCCTGAGTTCGCGGATGTCGTCAAGGGCGTGATCCACGGCGGCGCGGGCACGGCCAACATGGCGGCGGTGCTGGTGGCCAAGTCGGTGGGCGGCAACATCTTCTATGGCTTCATTTCGGCGGTGGCGTTTGCCACCATCCTGGCCGTGGTGGCGGGCCTGACGCTCTCGGGCGCCTCGGCCGTTTCGCACGACCTGTATGCCACGGTGTTCAAGAAGGGCAAGGCCGACAGCGCCGCCGAACTGAAGGTTTCGCGCATCACCACGCTGGCCCTGGGCCTGATCGCCGTGGTGTTGGGCATTGTTTTTGAGAAGCAGAACATCGCGTTCATGGTCTCGCTGGCCTTTGCCATCGCCGCGTCGGCCAACTTCCCGGTGCTGTTCCTGTCGGTGCTCTGGAAAGACTGCACCACGCGCGGCGCGGTGATTGGCGGTTTCCTGGGCCTGATCTCGTCGGTGGGCCTGACGGTGGTGTCGCCCTCGGTGTGGGAAGCCACGCTGGGCTACCCGGCCGGCTCGGCACTGTTCCCCTACACCTCGCCGGCGTTGTTCTCGATGACCATCGGCTTTGTGGGCATCTGGCTGTTCTCGATCACCGACAAGAGCGCCAACGCCGCGCGCGAGCGCGCTGCGTTCCCGGCACAGCAGGTGCGGTCAGAGACGGGCTTCGGGGCAGCAGGCGCATCAGGCCACTAAGACGGCGCAACCTTGCGGCGCAGCGGCATTCCCGCTGTGCCGCACCACCCCAGCCGGGCCATCCTGCCCGGCTTTTTTGCGTCTGCCACAGGGTCTGCACCACCGCCGATTACTATCAAAACAATAGCTATTAGCGCTTGATGGATAAGCGCTACAGACCGTTTTTACTCAAAGACTAATGCAGCATTGGCTGCAGCCCAGGTTCAGCCTGCGCCCTGCAACTGGCGCAGCTTGATAAAGGCCAGCGCCGCCATGACAGCGTCGTTCAGTGCGTCGTGCGCCTCGCGCCGGGGCAATCCCAGGTCTTCCATCAGGGTGGAAAAACGCAGGTCGATTTCGGCGTTGTCCTGCTGCTGGTAGGGCGGAAGTTGCCGGAACTTGTGCTCGTAGTACAGGGCTGACACTTCAATCTTGGGCTGCGGCAGCCCCATGCCCAGCAGCGGCCAAATGGCACGGTTGAGCATGGCCACGTCGAATTCGAGAAAGTAGCCCACCAGCGGGCGGCTGCCGATGAAGTGCAGCAGCTGGTGCATGGCCTGCGCCAGCGGCAGGCCCTGCGCCACGTCCCGCTCGCGCAGGCGGTGGATGCGCACACTGTCGGCCGGCACGCCTTTGCCCGGGCGTACCAGCAATTCGAGCCGCTCGCTGGTCAGGATGCGTTGGCCCACGATGCGCACGGCACCAATGGCGATGATTTCATCGCTGCGCCGATTCAGCCCCGTGGTCTCGCAGTCGAGGGCCACCCATTCATCGGGCGGCGGAGGATCGAGCAGGAAGGCATAGGCCGGATCGGCCAGGTGGTAGAGCAGCCATTGGCGCCGCAATGGCGCCAGCCAGCCGTGCGGACCTGTGACTGCCTTCACAACATGTCCAGCCGCAGGCGCTGGTGCAGCAGCACCTTGAAGCGCTTGACCACGGCCAGCGCGTCTTTGAGCAGGTCGCGCTCCAGACTGCTCAGTCGCTCGGGATCAACATGGCCGGTGACCGCACGGCCGGTGTCGATCTCGGCCAGGCCGGCCTTCAGGCGCAGGCCCATCAGCAAGTGCAGGCTCTGCACCAGCTCGTCGCCCAGCGCCGCGTCGAGCGCGCCGCCCGCCGCCAGCGCCGCAATGCGCTCGGCCGTGCCGGTGGCGGCCACGCGCCGGGCCAGGGCCAGGCTGCGCACGCCGTGCACGATGGGGAAAATGCCCGCCTTTTTCAGGCTGATCGCGTGACCTTCGTCGCCCAGGCCGAACAGGCGGCTCCACCAGCCGGTGGGGTCGCCAAATTGTTCCGCCGCCGCGGCAAACCGCGCCAGCACGGCGTCGTTGTCGGTGGCCAGCGCCATCACGCGTTCGCGCACGGAGGCCAGCAGCGCGGCATCGCCCGCCACCGCGTGCGCGTCGAGAAAAATCGCCAGCTGCAGGAGGCTGTCGCCCTCGGGCTGCAGCAGCCACTGGCGCACGCGCTGACTGAAGCTGCTGACGGTGCCGCGCCAGTCGGGGTTGCTGACCATGATGCGGCCGGGGCATTCGGGGTAGCCAAAGCTCGCCAGCACCTCGGAAAAGCGCTGGCAGATGGCAGCAAGATCGGGCGGCGCGGTGTAGCCGTCGCGCAGCACCAGGCCGTTGTCCTGGTCGGTCTTGAGCAGCTGCTCGCCACGCCCTTCGCTGCCCATGACGAACAGGCAGCTGTTGTCCACCAGATCGGCCGGCGCCACCATGGCCCAGGCGCGCTCGAACAGGCGGGCGTTGAGCTGCTGCACCAGCCGGGCCATCAGGCCGATGCGCGTGCCGCCACGGTACAGCGCCGCAATCAGCCGCGTGATCTGCGCCGCCGCCTGCGCCAGCGCGGGCAGGTCTTGGGCATGCTCGATCTGCACCGTGATCAGGTGCGAATGGTTGGCCAGAAAGCTGAACAGGTCCAGCGCTTCGAGAATGCCGCGCACCTGGCCGTCGTCCGCCACCACCACCAGGCGGTGCACGCGCCGGCGCAGCATGAGCGCCATGGCATCGCCCAACGGGTCAGACGGCCGCACCGTGACCACCGGGCTGCTGGCCAGCTCGCCCACGGCCAGCTGGTCCAGCGGGCGGCCATCGAGGATGGCGCGCTGCAGGCTGGTGTTGGTGAAGATGCCCAGCCCACCGGGCAATCCCGTCACCAGCACACTGGTGCTGCGCTGCGCCTGGAACAGCCGCACCACCGAGACGATGTCGGTGCCGGCATCCACGGTGTGCACGGGACGCAGAAAAGCCTGGTCCACGCGTGCCATGGTGAGCGACTGGCGCTCGTGCTGGTCGGCGCGCTGCGCCAGCGCACTGAGCTTTTGGCCCAGGTCGGAAAACAGCAGCGCGCCAAAGGTGGTGTTGCGCGCGATGAGCTCGTTGACCGCCTCGCGCGCGAGCTGGTAGGCCACCACCTCCTCGGCCGCCACGAAGCGGCTGCCCACGCGCCCGGTCATCAGGCCGCAGCCGTCAAAGCAGTCGTCGGGGCCGTAGCTGGCCAGCACCTCGTCGCCCTCGGTCTGCGTGACGTAGCCCTTGATGATGACGAACAGGTGCGTGGGGGCCACGCCCACGTCCAGCACCACGGCGCCTGCGGGGAAATAGGCGATGTCCACGCTGGCGCGCACCAGGCGCTGTTCGTCCGGGCTCAGGCAGTCAAAGGGCGAGGCGGCAAAGTTGAAAGCATTGGGCATGGTGGGGCGATGAAGGGGCCGCTGGGACGAGCGGCCGCTCCATTCAACCCGGCAGGCCTTGCGCCACGCTTGCAGCGGCGTCCCATTCGTGCTCGAACCAGTTGTCGCCTTCCAGATAAGCGCGCAACATGGTCAGGCTGTCCAAGCCCCAGAAAAACTTGCCATCGACCTCGAAGGCCGGCACGCCAAACACGCCGCGCGCGGCGGCGGCATCGGTGTTGCTGCGCAGCAGCGCCTTGGCGCGTGCGCCATCGGCATCGTCGGGCTGCAGCTGCGGCTCCAGCGCGGCGGCCAGGGCCGTGAGGCGCTGCGCATCCAGCGCGTCGTGCCCGCCCTGCCACACATGGCGCAGCAGCGTGCCGGCCACAAAGCGGTTGATGCGGCCGTCGCGGCTGCAGGCCAGCGCCTGGCGCAACAAGGGCAGCGGATTGAACGGATGCCGCGCCGGCATCGCAAGCGGCACGCCCAGCGAGTGGCCCAGCCAGGTGACATGGCGATAGGTCCAGTCGCGCTTCGGAAGAATGCCCGCCGGCCCCGGGTTGCCATGCTGCTTGAGCAGCGCACCCAGCAGCACCGGGCGGTATTCCACGCTGTAGCTCAGGCCTTCCAGCACCTCGGGCAGGCGCTCGAAAGCCAGCCAGGCGTAGGGCGAGACAAAATCCAGGTAAAAGGTGATGTGCTTCATGTCGACTCCTTGGCCACGGCTTCGGGCGGGAATGGCATGCCGGCGCGCTGCGCCAGCCGCGCCCAGATGGCCAGGCGCTCGGCGCTGTCGGCCAGTGCCCAGGCGCGGATCTCGGGGATGGTGCGAAAGCACCCCTCGCAGCGGCTCTGGTCTTCGGTCATGCGGCACACCGAAATGCAGGGCGACGGGATCACTTCGTCAGAATCGGCATCAAAATAGCCTGCAACGCTTAACAGTTGTGCGCGAGCAGCTATTGATTTTGCAGCATTCATGCCACCACCTCCTGCACCACGTCCACCACCGGGGCGCCTGTCAGGCGCTGCAAGTCGCCCGGATGCAGCGCAAAAACGCCATGCGGGTGCCCGGCGGCCGCCCACACCACGTCAAAGCGCAGCAGCTCCTGGTCGATCAGCGTGACCGGCGGCGTGGCGTGCGCGATGGGCGAGACACCGCCGATCGAAAACCCCGTGCGCTCCTTCACGAAACCGGCATCGGCCCGGCCGATCTTGCCCACATGGGCCTCAACCTTTTTTTCGTCCACGCGCCGGTCGCCCGAGGTGATGACCAGCACCGCAGCGTCGTCGCTCTTGCGCCGAAAGATGATGCTCTTGGCCACCTGCCCCACCAGAATGCCCAGCACATCGGCCGCCTGCTGCGCGGTGCGCGCGGCGTCGTCGAGCATGCGCGGCATATGGGGGTGGCCCTGGGCCTGCAGGGCCGCCGCCACCCGCTGCACCCCTTCGGGCAGCGCCTTCAGCTGGGCGCCGCACATGGCTTGCTCTGCCGGCGCCATCAGCCGGCCCTCTTGGCGAGCAGCGCCGTGGCCGCGCGCGAGTGGGGCTTGCGGCCCAGGAAATCGCTGATGTAGGCGCCCGCGTCCACGAGCTTGTCGAGGTCAATGCCCGTCTCGATGCCCATGCCGTGCAGCATGTAAACCACGTCTTCGGTGGCCACGTTGCCCGTGGCGCCCTTGGCGTAGGGGCAGCCGCCCAGGCCCGCCACCGAGGTGTCGAACTGCCACACGCCCATCTCCAGCGTGGCCAGGGTGTTGGCCAGCGCCTGGCCATAGGTGTCGTGGAAATGGCCCGAAATGTCGTCAATGCCGTAATGCTGCAGCGTGGCCTCGACGGCGCGCTGCACCTTGCGCGGCGTGCCCACGCCAATGGTGTCGGCCACGCCCACATGCTGCACGCCAATCTGTTTCATGAGGCCCGCCAGATACGCCACGCGCTCGGGCGCCACCTCGCCTTCATAGGGGCAGCCCACGGTGCAGCTCATGGCGCCGCGCACGGCAATGCCCGCTGCGCGCGCCGCCTCGACCACGGGCGCAAAGCGCTCGATGCTTTCGGCAATGGAGCAGTTGATGTTTTTCTGGCTGAAGGCCTCGCTGGCCGAGCCGAACACCACGATTTCATCGGGCCGGTCGAGCACGGCGGCTTCGAAGCCCTTGAGGTTGGGCGTGAGCACCGAATAAACGACGCCGCCCTGGCGCGCGATGCCGCCCATCACCTCGTGGTTGTCGGCCATCTGCGGCACCCATTTGGGCGACACATAGCTGGTGACTTCGATGTTTTTCAGGCCTGCGTCCTGCAGGCGGTGCACCAGGCCGATCTTGACGGCGGCCGGCACGGGAGATTTTTCGTTTTGCAGGCCGTCGCGCGGGCCGACATCGACGAGTTTGACGCGTGGGGGAATGCGCATGGGAAAGTCCTTCCATCCAATCTGCGGGCCGGCGGCCCGGTCAATAGCCGCGCCCGGGGTCCACGATACCGGCAATGGCCTCGCCCCGCGCCAGGGCGCCGATCTTGCCTGCGATCTGGGCAATGCTTTCCTCGCGCAGCGTGCGCGCCGAGGTGTGGGGCGTGGCGGTGATTTGGGGGTGGTTCCAGAACAGATGACCGGCGGGCAGCGGCTCGGTGCGGAACACGTCGAGCGTGGCGCCAGCAAGATGGCCGCTGTCCAGCAGCGCCAGCAGGTCGGCATCCACCAGGTGCGCGCCGCGCGCCACGTTGATGACGTAGCCGCCCGGCTGCAGGCGCGCCAGGTTGTCACGGTTCAGGATGTCCTGCGTGTCCGGCGTGAGCGGCAGCAGGTTGACCAGCACGCGGCTGGCGGCCAGAAAGTCGTTGAATTGATCCGCGCCCGTAAAAGCACGCACGCCGTCAATCGCCTTCGGGCTGCGGCTCCAGCCGTTGATCGGAAAATCAAACTGCGCCAGCGCCTTGGCCACACGCTCGCCCAGCACGCCCAGGCCCATCACGCCCACGGGGAAATCCTGGCGCAGGCGCGGCTTGCGGTAGGCCCATTGCCCCGCGCGCATGCCGGCCTCGTACTGGTCGAATTCGCGGAAATGGCGGATGACCGCGTGGCACACATACTCGGCCATCTGCACGGCCATGCCGGCATCGTCCAGCCGCACCACCAGTGCAGCGGCCGGCAGGCGCAGCTTGAGCAGCGCATCCACGCCCGCGCCAATGTTGAACAGGGCTTTGATGCCCTGCTGTTCGTCCATGAACTGCTGGGGCGGCGCCCAGACCACGGCGTAGTCGGCCTGCGGCGCGCCGGGTTTCCAGACGGTGATATCGGCCTGCGGCAGGGCGGCCTGCAGGCCCTGGAGCCAGGGCTCGGCCTTGGTATCGGTACAGCAAAAGGTGATTTTCATGGCGGCCAAGGGTAACGGCATTACGCCCCCGGTGCTGTCGCGCACGGGGGTTCCCACCGGGGCATTACGCCTTTTCAGCCGCCACCAGTTTCAGCAGCTCGGCCCCTTCGGTCACCTGGTCGCCGGGCGCGTACAGGAGCTCGGCCACCACGCCATCGACCGGCGCGGCAATGGTGTGCTCCATCTTCATGGCTTCCATCACCGCCAGCGGCTGGCCCTTGGTGACGGCATCGCCCGCCTTCACGGCGAACGACACCACCTTGCCAGGCATGGGGGCGGTCAGGCGCCCACCTTCGGCCGCTGCCTCGCCCGCGTGGGCCAGCAGGTCAATGGCGGTGATCTGCGTGGCCCCCTGCGGAGTAAACACATGGTCCACCTCGCCCTGCGCATACACGGCAGCGCGCGTGCGCTGGCCGGCAAACTGCAACTCAATGCCGTCGGCCTGCGCAGAAAACACCAGCGGCCCGGCCACGGCGGCATCGCCCTCGCCGACTGCAAAATGCAGGCTGCCGCCACGCTCGTAGGTCAGCCAGGCCTTGGCATGTTCACCACCAAACTCAAATTCAAACCGGCGCTGCACCACGCCATGCGAGTGAAAGCCATCGCGGCGGCTGAACGGGTCCACACCTTCGCTGGCACGCTCATTCAGCAGGGTCTGCGCCACGGCAGCTGCGGCAGCCAGCGGCAGGCCCACGGGCTCCTGGTGGAACAACACAGCCTGCTCGCGCGGGATCAGCGCCGTGTCGAGCTTGGCGCTGGCAAACGCCTCGGTGCGCGCCACGCGGCGCAGAAACTGCACATTGGTCGCCAGGCCCACGATGTGGGTCTGCGCCAGCGCTTCATCCAGCCGCGCCAAGGCTTGCTCGCGCGTGTCGCCGTGCACGATGAGCTTAGCCACCATGGAATCGTAGAACGGGCTGATCGCATCGCCCTGGCGCACGCCGGAGTCCACGCGCACCGCGCCCCTTTCAAACGTCACGCACTCGGGCAAGCCATACACATTGAGCGAGCCCGTGGCGGGCAGGAAGTTGTTGTCGGGGTTCTCGGCGCAAATGCGCGCCTCGATGGCGTGGCCTGTGATGCGCAGGTCTTCCTGCTTCAGCGGCAAGGGCTCGCCAGACGCCACACGCAGCTGCCACTCCACCAGATCGAGGCCCGTGATGGCCTCGGTCACGGGGTGCTCCACCTGCAGGCGCGTGTTCATCTCCATGAAGTAGAACTTCATCTGCTCAGGCGCGTCGTAGCCGCCGGGCTGCTCGACGATGAACTCCACCGTGCCTGCGCCCACGTAGTTCACCGCCTTGGCGGCGGCCACTGCGGCCTCGCCCATGCGGGCGCGCAGCTCGGGCGTCATGCCGGGGGCGGGCGCTTCTTCCAGCACCTTCTGGTGGCGGCGCTGCACGGAGCAGTCGCGCTCAAACAGGTAAACACAGTTGCCGTGTGTGTCACCAAACACCTGAATCTCGATGTGGCGCGGGCGTTGCACGTATTTCTCGACCAGCACCGCGTCGTCGCCAAAGCTGTTGATGGCCTCGCGCTTACAGGAGTCGAGCGCGGCCGCAAAGTCCTCGGCCTTGTCCACGGCGCGCATGCCCTTGCCACCGCCGCCAGCGCTGGCCTTGATGAGCACCGGGTAGCCAATGCGGTCAGCCTCGCGCTGCAGCAGAGCGCGGTCCTGGTCAGCACCGTGGTAGCCGGGCACCAGGGGCACCTGGGCCTGCTCCATGAGGCGCTTGGACTCGGCCTTCAGCCCCATCGCATTGATGGCGCTGGCGGGCGGGCCGATGAAGACCAGGCCTGCGTCGGCACAGGCCTGGGCAAAGTCTTCGTTCTCGCTCAAGAAGCCGTAGCCGGGGTGGATGGCCTGCGCGCCCGTGGCCTTGGCAGCGTCGATGATGCGCTCCCAGCGCAGGTAGCTGTCCTTGGGCGCGCTGCCGCCGATGTGCACGGCCTCGTCGCACACGGCGACATGTTTGGCGTTGGCATCGGCGTCGGAATACACGGCGACGGTTTTCACGCCCAGGCGGCGTGCAGTGGCAGCCACTCGGCAAGCGATCTCGCCGCGATTGGCAATCAGGATCTTTTTAAACATGGCGCCCTCCCGCGGCGAGATCGCCTGCGCACGCTGCGCGTGCCAAGCAATTTGCAGAAACATCCGCTGCGCGGGTGCTTTGCTTCGCCTGGCCGAAGGCCAGAACACCGCGATTGGCGATCAAAATCTTTTTGAACATTTAAGCCACCTTGGCAGAACCAGAAAAGAAAGAGGAAAGACGCCGCACCACCGCGCGCAGAAACTTGAACAGCACCACCAGCAGCAGCACCGAAACGATCACCATCACGACCAACGCAATGCCGAACGCCACCGGGTGCTGCGTGGCCAGCCACACCACGGCCACCACCAGGCCGTCTTCAAAGAACGACAGGCCCCAGTTGGAAAACGGCTCGGGCGATGTGTTTACCGCCGCGCGCGTGGTCATCTTGGTGGCCAAGGCCGTGGCAGAGAGCGAGCCCCCCAGCAGCCCCGCCACCACGGCCATGGTGGCGTTGTCGGCGCCGAACACGCCGTAGGCCAACGCAGCGCCCGCGGGTACGCGGATGAAGGCGTGGATGGCATCCCAGGCGCTGTCCACCCAGGGCACCTTGTCGGCAAAAAATTCCACCATCAGCATGAAGCCGCTGACCATCAGCACCAGCGGGTGCTGCAGCATGGCCAAGCCGGGCGGCAGGGGCATCCAGCCCAGCACACCCATCATGCCAACGAGAAACACCACGGCATACAGCCGGAACCCACTGGCCCAGCCCAGTGCGGCGGCCAGTGCCAGCAGGCTGGGCATGTCGAGTTTTGCAGTTGCTGTGGCCGCCGCGTCGCCCACGGCGCGCGCGGTGCCGCCATCCACATGCAGCCCCAGCGTGTGGAGCCACTGAACGATGTTGAACCCGAGGGTGTCCATGGCCTGTACCGATCAGCCCAACCAGTTCGGCTTGCGCTTGTTCAGGAACGACTGCACGCCTTCCTTGCCCTCGTCGCTGGCGCGGATGTCAGCAATGCCCTGCACCGTGGCGGCAATCAGGTCGGCGTTGATCTCGCGCTCTGCCACATCCATCACCAGCTTCTTGCACACGCGCACGGCGTTGGGGCTGGCGGTGGTCAGGGCTTTGAGCAGTTCATCCACCTTGGCGTCGAGCTGGTCTGCGGCCACCACTTCATGCACGAAGCCAAAGCGCAAGGCTTCGGCCGCGCCAAAGCGTTCGGCCGTCAGAAAGTACCGGTGCGCAGCGCGCGCACCCATGGCGCGGATCACATAGGGGCTGATGGTGGCGGGGATGAGGCCCAGCTTCACTTCGCTGAGGCAAAAGCCCGCCGTGTCCACCGCCACGACCATGTCGCACGCGGCCACCAGGCCCATGCCGCCCGCGTACACATCGCCCTGCACGCGGGCAATCGTGGGCTTGGGGCATTCGTAGATCACGCGCAGCATCTCGGCCAGCTTGCCCGCGTCGGCGATGTTCTCGTCCCGCGTGTAGTCGGCCATGCGGCGCATCCAGTTAAGGTTGGCACCGGCGCAGAAGGCAGGGCCTTCCGCTGCCAGCACCACAGCTCGCACATCAGCGCGGCTGCCCACATCCATGAAGGCAGCCGTGATCTCGGCAATGACTTCGTCGCTGAAGGCGTTGCGGATCTCGGGCTGCGTGAGCGTAATGCGCGCCACGGCGCCGGTCTGGGTGATGGAAAGGTTCTGGCTGCTCATGGCTTAGACGGGTTTTGCAAGAAGTAGACAAGGTTCAGCTCCGGACAGGGCTGGCCCAGCGCGGTCAATGCCGCAGTGATCCGGCAGCGCCCGCACGGCATCGAGCACGCGCGCCGTGGCCCACACGTTGTAGCGTGCAAGTTGGGTGAAGTGGGCAACAGCGTCCATGGCAGATCCCGGCGCGGTTACATGCGGAACAGACCGAACTTGGTGTCTTCGATCGGCGCGTTGCGCGTGGCCGCCAGGCCCAGCGCCAGCACGCGGCGGGTGTCGGCGGGGTCGATCACGCCGTCGTCCCACAGGCGGGCGGTGGCGTAGTAGGGGTGGCCCTGGTCTTCGTATTGGCGGCGGATGGGGGCCTTGAAGGCTTCTTCTTCCTCCATGCTCCACTGCCCGCCTTTGCCCTCGATGCCATCGCGCTTCACCGTGGCCAGCACGCCCGCCGCCTGCTCACCGCCCATGACGCTGATGCGTGCGTTGGGCCACATCCACAGAAAGCGGGGGCTGTACGCGCGGCCGCACATGCCGTAGTTGCCCGCGCCAAAACTGCCGCCGATGATGATGGTGAACTTGGGCACGCTGGCCGTGGCCACGGCCGTGACCATCTTGGCGCCGTTGCGGGCAATGCCTTCGTTTTCGTACTTGCGGCCCACCATGAAGCCGGTGATGTTCTGCAAAAACACGAGCGGAATCTTGCGCTGGCAGCACAGCTCGATGAAATGCGTGGCCTTGAGCGCCGACTCGCTGAACAAAATGCCGTTGTTGGCGATGATGCCCACAGCCATGCCCTCGATGCGCGCAAAGCCCGTGACCAGTGTGGTGCCGTAGCGCGCCTTGAACTCGTCAAACTCACTGCCGTCGACGATGCGGGCGATGATCTCGCGCACGTCAAAGGGTTTGCGCGTGTCTACGGGGATCACGCCGTAGAGTTCTTCTGCTGCGAATTTAGGAGCTATTGGCGCTTTATCCGCGGGCGCTAGAGCCTTGTTTTTATTCAAATTGCGCACTGCATTGCGTGCCAGCTGCAGTGCGTGCAGGTCGTTCTGCGCCAGGTGGTCGGCCACGCCGGACAGGCGCGTGTGCACGTCACCGCCGCCCAGGTCTTCGGCGGTGACGACCTCGCCCGTGGCGGCTTTGACCAGTGGCGGGCCGCCCAAAAAGATGGTGCCCTGATTCTTGACGATGATGGACTCGTCACTCATCGCGGGCACATACGCGCCGCCCGCCGTGCAACTGCCCATGACCACGGCAATCTGCGAGATACCCATGGCGCTCATATTGGCCTGGTTGAAGAAGATGCGGCCAAAGTGGTCGCGGTCGGGGAAGACCTCGTCTTGATTCGGCAGGTTGGCGCCGCCCGAATCCACCAGGTAGATGCAAGGCAGGTGGTTTTGTTGCGCCACTTCCTGCGCGCGCAGGTGCTTCTTGACGGTGAGCGGGTAATAGGTGCCGCCCTTCACCGTGGCGTCGTTGCACACGATCATGCAGTCCACACCGCTCACGCGGCCAATGCCCGCGATGAGGCCCGCGCTGGGCGCGTCGTTGTTGTACATGTTCAGCGCGGCCAGCGGCGCCAGTTCGAGGAACGGCGTGCCCGGGTCCAGCAGCATCTGCACGCGCTCGCGCGGCAGCAGCTTGCCACGGGCGACATGCTTGGCGCGGGCAGCCCTGCTCGTCTCAGTGTTGCCACCCTGAGCCACCTTGTCGAGCTGGGCGCGCAGGTCATCCACCAGCGTGCGCATGGCGGCGGCGTTGGCCAGAAAGTCCGCCGAGCGGGCGTTGAGTTGGGTGTCGAGAATGGTCATGCTGTCGTGCTCTTTCAAGCGGTTTTCTGTTCAACGAGAACGGGCGGGGCCTTGATGTCGTCGCGCACCCTGCACTTGTGGCACCAGCCTGTCACCGACATCGGGAACGCTGCACCAGAGCCCCGACCATCGCGCGGCTGCCGGAGCCGCGCGCCTGGGCGCCACAGCGAATGCCCCCAAGCATAAAAGCCAGGTTCCGAGCCAGGTTGCCACAAAGGTTGCAAATCGTGCCATGACTGCGGCACACTCTGCAGCGTGGAATCCCTTAACCCCTGCGCGAGCTCCCCGGCGCAGCCGCTCACGGCGGCACACACGCCGGCAGTCACCCCCATTGCTTTTGTGCGGGCAATCGCCCGGGCTTACGAGCAACGGAAGCTGAGCCCCCACCGCGCACTGGCCCAGGCACAAATTGCGCCGCAACTGCTGGACGACGACCACGCCCGCATCACCGCATGGCAGATGGAACAGGTGTCGGCCGCCGCCATGCAGGAACTGGACGACGAGGCGCTGGGCTGGTTCAGCCGCCGCCTGCCCTGGGGCAGCTACGGCATGCTGGCGCGCGCGTCCATCAGCGCGCCGCACCTTGGCGTAGCGCTGGCGCGCTGGTGCCGCCACCATGGCTTGCTGACCGAGGACATCGCACTGCACCTCAGTTCACAGGCTGCCACCACCACGCTCTCCATTACGGAGGCCCGCGACCTGGGCCCGCTGCGCGAGTTCTGCCTTGTGTCCATGCTGCGCAATGTGCTGGGGCTGTCGTGCTGGCTTGTGGATTCGCGCATCCCGCTGCAGTCGGCGCAATTTGCCTTTGCTGCGCCCACGCATGCCCAGGCCTACGGCGTGCTGTTCCGCACGCCTGTCACCTTCAGCGCGGCCCAAACGGCCATCACGTTTGACGACCGCTACCTGACCCTGCCCCTGCGGCGCGATGAGGCAGCCTTGCGCCAGATGCTGCAGCACGCCCTGCCCCTGACTGTGCTGCAATACCGGCGCGACCGCCTGCTGGTGCAGCGCGTGCGGCAGCTGCTGGGTACTGCGCAGGCGGGGCAAGGCGGGCATGCCGCAACGGCCCTGCCGCTGCACAGCGCCGAGACCCTGGCGCACCTGCTGCATGTATCGCCGCGCACGCTGCACCGCCAGCTCAAGGAAGAAGGCGCCACACTGCAGGGCCTCAAAGACGAGGTGCGCCAGAGCCGCGCCAAGGACTTGCTGCACCGCACCGACCGCCCCATCAAGCAGGTGGCCGAGGCGGCAGGCTTTGTCAACGAAAAGAGCTTCATCCGCGCCTTTCGCGGCTGGACGGGGCATTCGCCCGCCGAGTTCCGGCGCCAGGCGCGGGCGGCGGCGTGAAATGCACCCTGCGTGGCAGGCATTGCATCCACCGCATGCCTACACTGTCCCGTCGCCACCGCTGGCCCGCGCCCTGCACCATGGTCCACATCCACCCCTGATTGGATTGCCACGCCAATTGCCCACGCCATGATCTCCATCGACGACCACACCACCATCGGCGACGCCTTCGCGCGCGCCGCCGCGGCCTACGGCCCGAACAGCCTGCTGGCCGTGCCCGCCAACCCGGCACGCAGCTACGACCCGCAGGGCCGCGAGATCAGCTACACCGAAGCGGCCGCGCAGGTGCATACACTCGTGCAGTGCTACCGCGCCGCCGGCTACGGCCTGGGCCACCGCGTCGGCCTGTTTCTGGAAAGCCGGCCCGAGCACCTGCTGCACAAGCTGGCGCTGAACACCTTGGGCGTGTGCGTGGTGCCCATCAACCCCGACTACCGCCCGCGCGAGCTGGCCTACCTCATCGACCACGCGCGCATCGACCTGCTCGTGGCGCTGCCCGTGCGCCTGCCCGCCGTGCATGCCGCGCTGGCCGAGGCGCACCACCAGCCGCCCGTGGCCACGCCCGACGACATGGCGGCGCTGCCCGGCCCGCTGCAGCCCGCGCAGGCCGGCGAACCGCAGGCCGACACGCCCGCCAGCATCCTCTACACCTCGGGCACCACCGGCCAGCCCAAGGGCTGCGTGCTGTCGCACCGCTACGAACTGGCCGCGGGCGACTGGTATGCGCGCCGGGGCGGCCTGGTGGCCATCCGCGAGGGCCAGGAGCGCCTGTACAACCCGCTGCCGCTGTTCCATGTGAACGCATCCATCCTGTCGTTCTATTGCATGCTGCTCACCGGCGGCTGCCAGGTGCAGACCGACCGCTTTGCCCCGTCGCGCTGGTGGCAGGAAGTGTGCGAGAGCCGCGCCAGCATCGTGCATTACCTGGGCGTGGTCGTACCCATGCTGCTGGCCCAGCCGGTAAGCCCGCTCGAGCGCGCGCATGGCGTGCGCTTTGGCTACGGCGCCGGGGTGGAGCCACAGTTGCACGCGGTATTCGAAGAACGCTTTGGTCTGCCGCTCATTGAGCTGTGGGGCATGACCGAGATCGTGCGCGTCCTCTCCGACCACCATGCGCCGCGCCAGGTCGGCACGCGTGCCTTTGGCCGTGCAGAGCCCGGGCTGGAGGTCTGCGTGATGGATGAAGCCGGCGCCGAAGCTCCACCCGGCCAACCCGGCGAAATGGTGGTGCGCCACAGCGCCGCCACACCGCGCAAGGACTTCTTCAGCGGCTACCTGAACGACCCCGAGGCCACCGAGGCAGCTTGGCACGGTGGCTGGTTTCACACTGGCGACATCGTCACGCAGGACGCCAGCGGCATGCTGCGTTTCATGGACCGGCGCAAGAACATCATCCGCCGTTCGGGCGAGAACATCGCCGCCGCCGAGGTCGAGGCGCTCTTGCTCACCCACCCGCTGGTGCACCAGGCCGCCGTGATGGCCGTGCCCGACGCCGTTCGCGAAGAAGAGGTGCTGGCCTGCGTGGTACTGAAACCCGCCGCGGCCACCGACCTGCCGCCCGCCACCGTGGCGCGCACCCTGCAGGCGTTCTGCCTGCGCGAAATGGCCTATTACAAAGCGCCGGGCTGGTGGTGGTTTGCCGACGAGATTCCCACCACCGGTACACAAAAGATCCAGAAGCACCGCATTTTTCCGGCGGGCAGCGACCCGCGTGCGCTGGCGGGAATGGTGGATTTGTGTGCACTCAAGAAGCGGCAGGTGGGGTAAAGATTTTTTCAAAAACAATAGCTGCTAGCCCAATTAAAACAAGGGCTAGCAGCACATTTGATGCTGAAAGTTTTATTTCAGCGCCCCAAACACCTTCTTCAAGATGGCGCTGCCCGCCGCCGCCGGGTTCTGGCGCAGTTGCTGTTCCTGCTCGCCAATCACCAGATAGAGCCCGTCCAGCGTCTTGCCGGTGACGTACTGCTCGATGGTCGCGTCTTCTTTTTTCACCAGACCAAACCCCGCCGCCTTGCCCGCAAAGGCGTTGTACTGCTGGGCCAGGCCCACCTGGCTGGTGGCTTGGGTGACGACGGGCAAAAACTTCTGGCCCAGCGGGGCGCGTGTTTTTTCTGAAAAGAACTCCGTCACCGACTTGTCGCCGCCCGCCAGGATGTTCTTGGCGTCGGTCACCGTCATGTTGCGCACGGCGCCCACCAGCAGGTCCTTGCCCATGGGCACGGCGGCCTCGGCGGCGCGGTTGATGGACGTTTCCAGCGCTTCGATGCGCTGGCCCTGGCCGAAGCGCTTCATCAGCTTGGCGGCATCCTCCAGATAGCCCGGCAGCGGGATGCGCACCTTGGGGTTGTTCAAAAACCCGCCGTTCTGGCCCAGCAGGCCCACTGCCGCCAGCGCGCCCTGCTCCAGCGCGGCTTTCACGCCGCTGCTGGCGTCGGCATTGCTCAGGTCACCGAGCGACAGGGCCTGCGCCCGCGTGGTGGCCAGGAGGATCAGGGCGGCCAGGCCGGAGGTCTGGAATTGGCGTCGTTGCATGGAAGGCTCCTTGGAAAAAAACGAAAAACCACCCTCAGTGTGCCGCTTGTGCACCCGGCGTGGCAATGCGGCGCCTAACCGAGCAGCGCCAGCAGCTCGCCCATGTCGGCCATCACATGCCGGGCGCCCGCCGCGCGCAGTGCCTCGGGCGAGCCGTGGCCCACGGGCGAAGGGCAGTAGCCCACCACCGTGGCGCCCGCGGCCACGCCAGCGGCAACGCCGGTGACCGTGTCTTCAACCACCAGGCAGCGCGCGGGCGGCACGCCCACGGCGGCGGCGGCCGCCAGGTACACGTCGGGCGCGGGCTTGGTGGCCGGCATTTCGTGGCCACTGAAGATGCGGCCGGCAAAGTACGGCGCCAGGCCCACTTTTTCCAGCTGCATCTCGACCTTGAAGCGGTCGGCGCCCGAGGCGCAGGCGATGCGCCCGCCCAGCCGCGCATGCACGGCGCGCACGGCATCGACCGCACCCGCGATGGCCTGCAACTCAGCCTCCAGCCGCGCATTGCGGCGGGCGTAGAACTGCGCCATCCAGGCGTCGGTCAGCGGGCGGCCGGTGTGCGCTTCGATGCGCGCGGCCTCGCTGCGCACCGTCTTGCCGATGAACAGGCGCATGCAATCTGCGGGCGCCAGCGCCCAGCCGGCCTCGTTGAGCATGGCGCAGAGCACGCCGTTGGTGATGGGCTCGCTGTCCACCAGCACACCGTCGCAGTCGAACAAGATTGCTTCAAATTTCATAGCTATTAGCGCTTTATCAATAAGGGCTACGGGCCATTTTGGCTTCAAATCAACGGCTGTCATCGTCCACGTAATACCAGCGCCCGGCCTCGCGCACGAAGCGGCTGCGCTCATGCAGGCGCACGGCACGCCCGCCCGTGCCCAGCCCGGCTGTGCGGTAGCGGGCGACGAACTCGACCTCGGCGTGGTCGGCATCCAGCACGCGCTGGCTGCGCACCGCAAGGCCCAGCCAGTGCGCGCCGGGCTCGAACTCCAGCGTGGCCGGACGCTGGCTGGCGTGCCAGGTGGCCAGCAAATAATCGCGCCGCTGCAGCACGAAGGCGCTGTAGCGCGAGCGCATCAGGCGCTCGGCATCGGGCGCGGGTGTGGTGTCGAAATGCTCCACATAACGGCCGCAGCAGTCGGCATAGGCCAGCGGTTTGCGCTGCGGCAACAGGGCGCCGCAGGGGCATGGCAAGGTGGGCGTGGGCTGGGGCATGGCGTGGCGGCTTTGGCAAATAAACCGGTCGATTATTGAACGTAGACTGCAGCCTGCGCGGCAGCCGCCGCCCAAGACGAAGGTGATCGAAGGAGATGCCGATGTTCTCGATGAGCGTGCCGTGGTGGGAGTTTGTGCTGCGCGGGGTGGCGGTCTATCTGTTCCTGCTGGTGTTTTTGCGCCTGTCGGGCAAGCGCCAGACGGGTCAGTACGAACCCTTCGACCTGATCTTGCTGCTGATCCTGTCGAACGCGGTGCAGAACTCGATGAACGCGGGCGACAACTCGCTGGTGGGCGGGCTGATCTCGGCCAGCACGCTGATGCTGTGCCATGTGGCACTGGCACGGCTGGCCTTTCACTTCCCGCGCGTGGGGCGCTGGGTGGATGGCAAGGCCCAGGTGTTGATCGAGCAGGGCCAGCTCAACCAGGCGCTGATGCGCAAGGAGCTGCTGACCCGCGACGACGTGGAGGCATCCCTGCGCGCGGGCGGCTGCCTGCATGCGCACGAGGTGGAGCGCGCCACCATCGAGACCAACGGGCAAATCACGGTGGTGCTCAAGCGCCGGGGATGAGGGCAGCCGTATTTTAGGCAAATTATCGGCTCTAGCGCTTATGGGTAAAGCGCCATTAGCTATATATTCAATAGCAAAATCGATTACACCAGCGCCCGCTGAATGATGATCTTCTGCACGTCGCTGGTGCCTTCGTAGATCTGGCACACCCGCACGTCGCGGTAGATGCGCTCCACCGGGAAGTCGCTCACCACGCCGTAGCCGCCCAGGGTCTGGATGGCGGCGCTGCACACGCGCTCGGCCATCTCGCTGGCAAACAGCTTGGCCATGGCGGCTTCCTTCAGGCACGGGCGGCCCGCGTCGCGCAGCGCGGCGGCGTGCCAGATGAGCTGGCGCGCGGCTTCGATCTGCGTGGCGCAGTCGGCCAGGCGAAAGCCCACGGCCTGGTGGTGGAAGATGGCGGTGCCAAAGCTCTCGCGCTCTTTCGAATAGGCCAGCGCCGCATCGAACGCGCTGCGCGCCATGCCCACGCTTTGCGCGGCGATGCCGATGCGCCCGCCTTCGAGCGCACCCAGGGCAATCTTGTAGCCCTCGCCCTCGGCGCCGATGAGGTTCTCGGCCGGGATGCGGCAGTTGTCGAAGTGGATCTGCGCCGTGTCGCTGCTGTGCTGGCCCAGTTTGTCTTCGAGCCGCGCGACCACATAGCCGGGGTTGTTGGTGGGCACGAGGAAGGCGCTCATGCCCTTTTTGCCCGCACCCTTGTCGGTGACGGCGATGACGATGGCGACCTGGCCGTTTTGGCCGCTGGTGATGAACTGCTTGACGCCGTTGATCACATATTCATCGCCTTGCTTCACCGCCGTGGTGCGCAGCGCGGAAGCGTCCGAGCCCACATGCGGCTCGGTCAGACAGAACGCGCCCAGCATCTGGCCTTGGGCCAGGGGCGTGAGCCAGTCGCGCTTTTGCTGGACGTTGCCGTAGCGCATGAGGATGGCGTTGACGGGGCAGTTGGTCACGCTGATGGCGGTGCTGGTGCCGCCATCTCCGGCCGCGATTTCTTCGAGCACCAGCGCGAGCGTGAGGTAGTCGAGGTTGGCACCGCCAAATTCTTCGGGCACGCAGATGCCGTAAGCGCCCAGCGCCGCCAGGCCCTGGTGCACGTCTTTGGGGAAGTGGTGTTCCTTGTCCCACCGCGCGGCGTGGGGCGCGATTTGCTCTTGCGCAAAGTCGCGCACTGCGTCGCGGATCATTTCCTGGTCTTGGGTCAGCAGCATCGTGTTGTCTCCGGCTTGTATTCGTTGTTCGTCAAAAAATTCACCAGTGCGCGGCGCGGCGACCGTCGTGGTGCAGCAGACGGCCCTTGTCGGCGGCAGTCACCCCCGCCACGGTGGCGCGCAAGCCGCGCACGCTGTCTTGCACGGTCAGCGCAGCGCCTTCGCCGCCCATGTCGGTCTGGACCCAGCCGGGGTCGATGGTGATGAGCGTGGCGTTGGGGTAGTCATGCTGGGCTGCAGCCACCGCCATGTTCAACGCGGCTTTGCTGGTGCGGTACAGCCACGAACCGCTGTTGGGCACGCTGCCAATCTGCGACATGGACGAGGACAGGAACGCGAACACGCCCTGCGCATCGGCCACCAGGGGCGCGACCTGCGGCAGCGTCTGCATGGCGCCCAGCACGTTGGTGTGCATGACGGCGTCAAAGTCTTGCTGCGTGGGCGGCGTGAGCGCGTTGGGGCGGCGGATGACACCCGCCACATACCAGGCAGTCTCGATCTTCTCGCCATCCAGCTGCCAGGCCAGCCCGCTCACGCTGGCAGGGTTGACCACGTCCACGGTCAGCGCCTCGGCCCCCAGGGCCTGCACGCGCTCGCGGCCAGCGTCGTCGCGCACGGTGGCAATCACGCGGCGGCCCGCCTCGGTGTACTGGCGCACCAGCTCCAGCCCGATGCCGCGCGACGCGCCGATAACAAGTATGGATTTCATGGGTAAAATTTGAATGAAATAGGGCTCTAGCGCTTATCCGTCAAGCGCCAGCAGCTATCAAAATAGAAGCATTCAACATCAACTTCAACATCGACACCATCAGGCGTCACCGAGCTGCTGCTCTTGCGCCAGTTGGGCGCGATAGCGCTGCAGCATGGCGACCTGCGACTCCGGCTCGGTGGCGAGGCCCATCTGGTCGTGAATCATCTGGCCCATGGTGGGCAGCGCTGCGCGGTCCACCTGCGCATCGGCCGACCACAGCCGCGAGCGCATGAAAGCCTTGGAGCAGTGCAGATACGCCTCGGCCACGCGCACTTCGATCACTATTTTTGGGCGCTGGCGCTCGGCGGTGAAGAAGTCGGTGTACTGCGCCTCGTCGCGCAGGCGCGCGGTGCCGTTCACCCGCAGGGTTTCGTCCACGCCCGGAATCATGAACAGCACACCGATGCGCGGGTCGTCAAGCAGGTTGGTCAGGGTGTCGAGCCGGTTGTTGCCCCCCGCATCGGGCAGCAGCAGGGTGTGCGGGCCGGGCGACTTCACAAACCCCGGCGCGCCGCCGCGTGGCGAGGCATCGAGCAACGCACCATGGGCTCCGCCACTGGCCACCACACAGAACGGCGACAGGGCAATGAAGCGCTGACAGTGCACATCCAGCTGCGGCTGTTGCTTGCGCAGGGCCCGCTCGCCGGGGGCGGCATACAGGGTACGCAATTGTTCGAGGGTTTCGATCATGGTTGCTTCCGGGTCAATGGGCTGCGAATTCAAAATAGCCGGACCATGCCGGGTCGTAGGTGATGCTCAACGCCAGCGACGCGGCCTCGTCGTGCAGCAGCAAGGGCGCCAGCGCCTGTTTGGCGAGTTGCTCGTCACCCACGTAGTACACCGCCTTGCGACGGCCTGCGCGGGTCATGGTGGAGGCCATGATGCCCAGCTGCGGCAGCTCCAGCAACGCGGCAAATCGCGCCCAAAGGCAGTGATCTCGGGAGATGGTGCAGTCGTCACAGTCTTGGTGAAAAGAGCCAAATCATCCCATCTCCCTATCGCATCAAACGAGTTCCAGCGCCACCGCCGTGGCCTCGCCACCGCCGATACACAGCGTGGCCAGGCCCTTGGTCAAGCCGCGTGCCTTGAGTGCATACATCAGCGTGACCATGATGCGCGCACCGCTGGCGCCGATGGGGTGGCCCAGGGCGCAGGCGCCGCCGTTCACGTTGACCTTGTCGTGCGGCAGGTCCAGCTCTTGCATGAGCGCCATGGGCACCACGGCGAAGGCTTCGTTGATTTCCCACAACTGCACATCGCCCACGGCCCAGCCGGCCTTGGCCAGCGCCTTTTGCGTGGCGCCCAGCGGGGCGGTGGCAAACCACTCGGGCTCTTGCGCGTGCGTGGCGTGGCTCACGATGCGGGCCAGGGGCTTGCAACCGAGCTTTTGGGCAGTGGATGCGCGCATCATCACCAGCGCGGCAGCGCCGTCATTGATGCTGGAGCTGGAGGCGGCGGTGATGGTGCCGTCCTTCTTGAAGGCGGGCTTGAGCGTGGGGATCTTGTCGAGCTTGACCTTGCCGGGGCCTTCGTCCACCGACACCACGCGCTCGCCGCTGCGGTCTTTCACCGTCACCGGCACGATCTCGGCCGCGAACGCGCCGGACTCGGTGGCCGCCTTGGCACGCTGCACGCTGGCGGTGGCAAACGCGTCCTGCTGCTCGCGCGTGAACTGGTATTTGGCGGCGCAGTCTTCACCGAAGGTACCCATGGAACGGCCGGGCTCATAGGCATCCTCCAGGCCGTCGAGCATCATGTGGTCAAAAATGCGGTCGTGGCCCAGGCGGTAGCCGCCGCGGCCCTTTTGCAGCAGGTAGGGGGCGTTGGTCATGCTCTCCATGCCGCCCGCCACCATCACGTCGTGTGTGCCGGCCAGCAGCATGTCGTGCGCCATCATCGCGGCCTTCATGCCCGAGCCGCACATCTTGGACAGCGTGACGGCGCCCGCGCCCTTGGGCAGCCCGCCCTTGAAGGCTGCCTGGCGCGCAGGCGCCTGGCCCTGGCCGGCCATCAGGCAGTTGCCGAACAGCACCTCGCCGACGGCATCGGGCAACACACCGGCGCGATCCATGGCGGCCTTGATGGCGGCACCGCCCAGGTCGTGCGCGGCCAAGCTGGAAAAGTCGCCCTGCAGCGAGCCCATGGGGGTGCGTGCGGCGCCGACGATGACGATGGGGTCTTGGATGGTCGTGGACATGGTGAAGGTCTCCTGGGTAATGGTTAGAGGAAAAGTGGGAGGGTGGAAAACCGGGGCTTGGCGAGAGGTCAGCCAGCCGCAGTGCCCTGTGCAAAGCGCCGCTCCGTGTCGTAGGGGAACACATCGAGCATCTGACCGGCCTGGATGCGCTCCTTGTGCGACTGCCAGAATGCAGCGTCGAGCAGGTCGGCGTGGTGCTGCATGAACACCTTGCGCACAGCGTCGTTACCCAGCAGAAAGGGACCAAAGGTCTCGGGGAACACATCGCGCGGGCCCACGCTGTACCAGACCTCGCCGCTCATTTCTTCCTCTTCGTTGCGTGGCGTGGGCACGCGGCGGAAGTTGCAGTCGGTAAGGTATTCGATCTCGTCGTAGTCGTAAAACACGACCTTGCCGTTGCGCGTGACGCCGAAGTTCTTCCAGAGCATGTCGCCGGGGAAGATGTTGGCGGCCACCAGGTCCTTGATGGCGTTGCCATATTCGATCACGCTGCGCTCCATCTGCTGGTGGGCGCGCGGGTCTGACAGGCCGGTGTCGAAGGCTTCCTGCAAATAGATGTTGAGCGGGATCATGCGCCGCTCGATGTACAGGTGCTTGATGATGACCTCGGTCTGGCCGTCACCATCGCGGTCGCTAATTTCGAGCTGGCTGGGGGCGAACTTCTCGATCTCGGCAATCAGCGCATCATCAAACCGGTCGCGCGGGAAGGCCACTTCGCTGTATTCCAGCGTGTCGGCCATGCGGCCCACGCGGTCGTGCTGCTTGACCAGCAAATACTTGGCCTTGATCTGCTCACGCGTGGTGTCCTTGGGCGGCGGGAAGTAGTCCTTGATGAGCTTGAACACGAACGGAAAGCTCGGCAGGTCGAACACCAGCATCACCATGCCCTTGATGCCGGGCGCGATGCGGAACTGGTCGCTGGAATGTTTCAGGTGATAAAGAAAGTCGCGATAAAACAGCGTCTTGCCCTGCTTGGCCAGGCCCAGCGCGTTGTAAATTTCGGCGCGCGGCTTGCGCGGCATGAGGCTGCGCAAAAACTGCACGTAGGCGCTGGGCACCTCCATGTCCACCATGAAGTAGGCCCGGGCAAAGCTGAACAGCATCTGCATGTCGTCTTCGCCAAACAGCGCGGCGTCGATGAACAGGCGGCCAACATCGTCGTGCAGGATGGGCAGGGCAAACGGCAGTTCGCTGAAACCGTTGATGATCTTGCCCACCACATAGGCGCCCTTGTTGCGAAAGAACAGGCTGGCGAGCACTTGGATCTGGAAGTTGGTGCGCAGCTTGACCTTGTCCAGACGGCTGCGCATGGCATCCACCACACAGGCGGTGTCGCGCGGCAGGTTGGCGAATTCGCGCTGGAGCCGGAAGTTCTCGATGATGGTCTGAAACGTTTCACCCAGCGTGTCCCGCGACGGGTAATAGGCGCGGTAGGTAGGGCGCGCAGCGGGCTCGTCGTTCTCGATGTATTCGGTGCTGACCGCAGGCCGCACGAAGATGAAATCGTTGTGGAAATGCGTGCGGTGCAGGATTTTGGTGGTGACCGAGTTGAAAAAGGTCTCGGCCAGCTCGGGCTGGTGGTGGTTGACCAGCAGCCCGATGTAATGCAGCTTGATCTGGTGCCACACGTCCATGGGCTGTGCGCCCGCGCCGAACTCCTTCTCCAGCCGGCGCACACACTCCTTCACGCGCAGGTCGTAAAACTCGATGCGCTCGCGCTGCGCCCGCTGCTGGCCATGCCAGTCGCCGGTTTCAAAGCGATGCTTGGCCCGAGCGGACTCGGTGCGAAACAGCCGGTAATGGCGGTTGAAGCCATCCATCATGGCCTTGGCGATGCCGTAGGCCTGGGGGGCATCAAGGCGCTGAGGAAACATGGTGGCGGGCTTCTTCGTCAGCGCAACCGTCGCAAAGCGGGTGCCGTGGCGGCCTGCCTACTGCCGCTTGGCAGCAGCCACCCCTGCAATCGCCGCCTTGTACAGCGAGTCCAGACCTTGGGTGCTGTCCACGGACATGTGCAGGTTGTTGATGAGGCCATCTTTGAGCCCATAGCACCAGCTATGCAGCGTGACCTTCTGGCCCCGGCCCCAGGCGTCCAGCATCACCGTGGTCTGGGCGATGTTGACGACCTGCTCGATGGCGTTGAGCTCGCACAGCACATCGTGGCGCCACTCGGGCGCCGTGGCCGCAATCAGGTCGCGGTGGCGGTCGCGCACGTCCTGCACATGGCGGATCCAGTTGTCGGCCAGCCCCACACGCGTGCCCTCCAGTGCCGCCAACACCCCGCCGCAGCCATAGTGGCCCACCACCATCAGGTGCTCGATGTGCAACTGGTCCACCGCGTACTGGATGGTGGACAGGCAGTTCAGAT
The DNA here is from genome assembly GCF_017939685.1 of Acidovorax sp. JG5. Lineage (NCBI taxonomy): Bacteria > Pseudomonadati > Pseudomonadota > Betaproteobacteria > Burkholderiales > Comamonadaceae > Acidovorax > Acidovorax sp. JG5. The sequence continues at coordinate 3,894 of NZ_JAGKSE010000025.1, read as the reverse complement.
CGGTCGGCACGACCACATTGGCCACGTTACGGTGGACGAAAATTTCACCGGGCTCCAGGCCCGTGATCTGGTTGGCTGGCACGCGGCTGTCCGAGCAGCCGATCCACATGTACTTGGGCTTTTGCTGGGCCAGCAAACCTGTGAAAAAACCAGGGCGCTCGCGCTCCATCTGGGCCGCCCAGGCGCGGTTGTGAACAAACAGATCGTCGATCGATGAGGGCATGTTGTCCTTTGGTTAGTGCAAAGCGGGAACTCAGCAAGTCTCGGCAAACAGCTCGCGGCCAATCAGCATGCGGCGGATCTCGCTGGTGCCGGCGCCAATTTCATAGAGCTTGGCATCGCGCCACAGGCGGCCCAGCGGGTACTCATTGATGTAGCCGTTGCCACCAAACACCTGCACACCTTCTCCCGCCATCCAGGTGGCCTTTTCGGCACACCACAGAATCACGCTGGCGCAGTCCTTGCGCACCTGGCGCACATGGTCGGTGCCGAGCATGTCGAGGTTCTTGGCCACAGTGTAGGCAAACGAACGGCCTGCCTGCAGCACGGTGTACATGTCGGCCACCTTGCCCTGGATGAGCTGGAACTCGCCAATGCTCTGGCCAAACTGCTTGCGGTCGTGAATGTAAGGGATCACGTTGTCCATCACGGACTGCATGATGCCCAGCGGGCCGCCGGTCAGCACCGCGCGTTCGTAGTCCAGGCCACTCATGAGCACCTTGGCACCGTTGTTCACGCCGCCCAGCACGTTTTCTGCGGGCACTTCCACGTCTTGGAAGACCAGTTCGCCCGTGTGGCTGCCGCGCATGCCCAGCTTGTCCAGCTTTTGCGCAATGGAGAAGCCCTTCATGCCCTTCTCGATCAGGAAGGCCGTGACGCCGCGCGCACCCATTTCAGGCTCGGTCTTGGCATACACCACCAGGGTGTCGGCATCGGGGCCATTGGTGATCCACATCTTGCTGCCGTTGAGCAGGTAGTAGCCGCCTTTGTCCTCGGCCTTGAGCTTCATGCTGATCACGTCCGAGCCCGCGCCGGGTTCGCTCATGGCCAGCGCGCCCACGTGCTCTCCGCTGATGAGCTTGGGCAGGTACTTGGCCTTTTGTGCCTCGTTGCCGTTACGGTTGATCTGGTTCACGCACAGGTTGCTGTGGGCGCCATAGGACAAACCTACCGACGCGCTGGCGCGCGAGATTTCTTCCATGGCGACCATGTGAGCCAGGTAGCCCATGGCCGCGCCGCCATACTGTTCGGGTACGGTGATGCCGAGCACGCCGAGGTCACCCATCTTGCGCCACAGATCCATCGGGAACTGGTCGGAACGGTCGATTTCTGCGGCGCGTGGCGTAATTTCCGCCTGCGCAAAATCGCGGACCGCGTCGCGCAGTGCGTCGACGTCGTCTCCCAACTGGAAATTGAGGCCTGGAATGTTGGCGGGAATGCTCATGGGGGATGTCTCCTCGGATCAATGGAATGGAATCGGGGTTCAGTGGCGGATGTTTTCGCGGCCAGTGACCGCCATCAGCGTGCAGCCCATGGTGGCGACCAGCTTTTCCCTCGGACCCTCCAGCGCGAAAGCGCGTCCTTCGCAGACGGTGATCGTGCGGCCCGGCTTGAGCACCCGACCCTCCATGCGAAAGCGCTCGCCGCGCGCCGGTGCCAGCAGGTTGATCTTGAATTCGATGGTGAGAACGGCTGCATCTTCGGCCATCAAGGTCAATCCTGCGTATCCACAAGCGGAATCCAGGGCGGTGGCTACCATCCCCGCGTGCAGAAAGCCATGCTGCTGAGTGAGACCTGCTGCCCAATCCAGTTCGATGTTGACAGCGCCGGGAGCAACAATCCCCAGCCGAGCGCCAAGCGTCTGCATGGCCCCTTGGCGCGCAAAACTTTCATGCACGCGTTCGGCATAGGTTTTTGTCTGGACATCGAAGGGGGTGGTACTCACGCGGTCTCCTTGCTTTGATGAACCATTACGTTTACGTAAACGTCAATTATCAGCGATTTTTTTTTCCATTTTCAGCAACAGGTCACGGGCTTCTTTTTCATGCTCCTGCACCTCTTCCAGATTTGCACGCAGGTCGGCCATCTGGTCTTCCAGCTGTCGGCGGTGAACCACCAGCACATCGAGGAATTTGCGCAATTGGACGCCCGTATCGCGTGGGCTGTCATAGAGGTCAATGATTTCCTTGGCCTCGCTCAGTGACAACCCCAGGCGCTTGGCACGCAACGTTAGGCGCAGCCGTGTGCGGTCCCTTGCGCTGTATACCCGATTTCGACCAGCCGGCCCGTTGCGCGCGGGCTGCAATAGGCCCATGTCTTCGTAAAAACGTATGGCGCGCGTGGTGAGATCAAACTCTTTAGCAAGATCGCTGATGGTGTAGGTAGGAGCCATAGTGGAGTAGTGCTGCGTTGCAAATTTTGGACAAGANAGGAGCCATAGTGGAGTAGTGCTGCGTTGCAAATTTTGGACAAGAGACCTTGCCCCTGTTTCGTGTAGCTCTTAACCCACGGTTCACGCGGCCTTTTTACGCTGTGCCTCGTGCCAGCGCTGCTCGTACTGCATCGGGCTGAGGTAGCCCAGCGACGAATGCAGCCTGCGGTGATTGTAGAAGGCCATCAGGGCCATCACCGCCTGCCTGGCCTGCTCACGGGTAGCGAATTTGCACCCATGTACGCTGGCTGTTTTCAGCCGGCCCCAGAAGCTCTCGGTCGGTGCGTTCTCCCAACAGTTCCCCTTGCGTGTGTATTTCGGCTTATCGTGACCGCCGTGACAGTGCCCCATAACAAGGGCACTGGTCCCGCCGGCAGTGCTGCGTAGAGAACGTAACCCCGGGTCCCCTACCCTCGACGGCTTTTTTGCCCTCGAGCCGCTGATGCCCAAGCAACAACGCTCTCTACGCATGATCAAAGATGTTCTCCGCCTGAAGTGGCACGCGCAGCTCTCGCACGAGCAAGTCGCCGCCACGTTGAAGATATCCAAGGGCGTCGGGCTGGCCACCGCCGTCGGCCTGGACTGGGACACAGTTCAAAACTGGAGCGAACAGCAGCTCTCGACAGCCCTTCAGCCGCGCTCAGCGGCTTCGCTGCCCATCGTCGTGCCCGACTTGGGCCGCATCCACCGTGATGCTTGATCGCAAGGGCGTCACCCTGATGCTGCTGTGGCAGGAATACGGCAAGCCCACCCGCAAAGTCGCACCTAGCGCTACACGCAGTTCTGCGAGCACTACAGGGCCTTCGCTGCCACGCTCAAGCGCTCGATGCGCCAGCACCGGTGCGCCGAGGAGAAGATGTTCGTCGACTACGCCGGCTCCACGGTGGCGCTGAGCGACGGCGCCCGCGCCCAGGTCTTCGTCTCGGCCATGGCCGCCTCCATCTGTGTGTTTGCCTGCGCAACGCCCGTGCAGCGCCATGCCAATCTCGATAGAGGGCTGCTGGCACAACGTGCGAGCGTTTATGAGGCAGCCAAAAAGGCCATGCCTGAACGTTGGCGTGGCCGTGCTGTACGCAACTGGGCACTCATCGCAGGGTATGGCTCAACCCAGACCGGCCGCAGCAACAGAACAACGAATTCTGGCAGCAAGCGGCTTGAAAAAGTGGACAACTATCTTGACAAACACCGCTACGGAGAATTTAGGAAGAAGCGAGCCCATTCGGCATAGTTCGGCGGTCGGCGGTCGGCGGTCGGCGGTCGGCGTAGTCGGCCAAACTCAATGGGCACGATCCCTACGCGTATCTGAAAGACGTGCTCACGCGGCTGCCCACCCACAAGGCCCGCGACATCGACCAACTGCTGCCGCACATCTGGCTGCCGCCTACTGCTACCGCGTAGCGCCGATGGTGCGCAAGGGCTGAATTCGCCCGATTGCGGATGTGGGGCGATTTGAGAGAGGTGCG
>NZ_JAGKSE010000024.1:0-45643 GCF_017939685.1 Acidovorax sp. JG5 | reverse complement strand
ATCAGTCTACCTGTCAATATTATTTACGGATAAATCCTAAGCGATACCGACCTCTCGATTATCCGACAGCGGCGCGGGCCAGCCAATCGGCTGGGCTTCGCGGTGCAGCTTTGCTACCTACGCTTTCCGGGCGTCATACTGGGCGTTGATGAACCGCCGTTCCCGCCCTTGCTGAAACTGGTCGCCGACCAGCTCAAGGTCAGCATCGAAAGCTGGGGCAAGTACGGACAGCGGGAGCAGACCCGGCGTGAGCACCTGATCGAGCTGCAAACCGTCTTCGGTTTCCGGCCCTTCACCATGAGCCACTACCGGCAGGCCGTCCACACGCTGACCGAGCTGGCCATGCAAACCGACAAGGGCATTGTGCTGGCAAGCGCCTTCATCGAGCACCTGCGGCGGCAGTCGGTCATTCTGCCTGCTCTCAACGCCGTCGAGCGGGCGAGCGCCGAGGCGATCACCCGCGCCAACCGGCGCATCTACGACGCCTTGGCCGAACCGCTATCGGACATGCATCGCCGTCGCCTCGACGATCTGCTCAAGCGCCGCGACAACGGCAAGACGACCTGGCTGGCCTGGCTGCGGCAATCCCCGGTCAAACCGAACTCGCGGCACATGCTGGAACACATCGAACGCCTCAAGGCGTGGCAGGCGCTCGACCTGCCCTCCGGCATCGAGCGGTCGGTGCACCAGAACCGGCTGCTCAAGATCGCCCGCGAGGGTGGCCAGATGACGCCAGCCGACCTGGCCAAGTTCGAGCCGCAGCGCCGCTACGCGACTCTGGTTGCGCTCACCATCGAAGGCATGGCGACCGTCACTGACGAAATCATCGACCTGCACGACCGCATTCTGGGCAAACTGTTCAACGCCGCCAAGAACAAACATCAGCAGCAGTTCCAGGCATCCGGCAAGGCGATCAATGCCAAGGTGCGGCTATTCGGACGCATCGGCCAGGCGCTGATCGAGGCCAAGCAAGCCGGCCGCGATCCGTTCGCCGCCATCGAAGCCGTCATGTCCTGGGATGCCTTCGCCGAGAGCGTCACCGAGGCGCAGAAACTCGCGCAGCCCGAGGACTTCGATTTCCTGCACCGCATCGGCGAGAGCTATGCCACGCTGCGCCGCTACGCGCCGGAATTCCTCGCCGTGCTCAAGCTGCGGGCCGCGCCCGCCGCCAAGGACGTGCTCGACGCTATCGAAGTGCTGCGCAACATGAACAGCGACAACGCCCGCAAGGTGCCCGCCGATGCGCCAACCGATTTCATCAAGCCGCGCTGGCAAAAGCTGGTGATGACCGACGCCGGAATCGACCGGCGTTACTACGAACTGTGCGCGCTGTCGGAGATGAAGAACGCACTGCGCTCCGGCGACATCTGGGTGCAAGGCTCCCGCCAGTTCAAGGATTTCGAGGACTACCTGGTGCCGCCAGCGAAATTTGCCAGCCTCAAGCAGGCCAGCGAATTGCCGCTGGCCGTGGCCACCGATTGCGACCAGTACCTGCATGAACGGCTGACGTTGCTGGAAACGCAGCTCGCCACGGTCAACCGGATGGCGGCGGCCAACGACCTACCGGACGCCATCATCACAGAGTCGGGCCTGAAAATCACGCCGCTCGATGCGGCAATGCCGGACACTGCGCAGGCGTTGATCGACCAAACGGCCATGATCTTGCCGCACGTCAAGATTACCGAGCTTCTGATGGAGGTTGATGATTGGACGGGCTTCACTCGCCACTTCACACACCTGAAATCGGGCGATCTGGCCAAGGACAAGAACCTGTTGCTGACCACGATCCTGGCCGACGCGATCAACCTGGGGCTGACGAAAATGGCCGAGTCCTGCCCCGGAACGACCTACGCCAAGCTCGCCTGGCTGCAAGCCTGGCATACCCGAGACGAAACCTATTCCACAGCGCTGGCCGAGGTGGTCAACGCCCAATTCCGGCACCCCTTCGCCGGGCATTGGGGCGACGGCACCACGTCATCGTCGGACGGTCAGAACTTCCGCACCGCCAGCAAGGCCGAGAGCACCGGCCACATCAACCCGAAATACGGCAGCAGCCCAGGGCGGACTTTTTACACCCACATCTCCGACCAGTACGCGCCGTTCCACACCAAGGTGGTCAATGTCGGCGTGCGCGATTCGACCTACGTGCTTGACGGCCTGCTGTACCACGAATCCGACCTGCGCATCGAGGAGCACTACACCGACACGGCAGGGTTCACGGATCACGTCTTCGCGTTGATGCACCTCTTGGGCTTCCGCTTCGCGCCGCGCATCCGCGACCTGGGCGACACCAAGCTCTACATTCCAAAGGGCGATGCCGCCTACGAGACATTGAAACCGATGATCGGCGGCACGCTCAACATCAAACACGTCCGCGCCCACTGGGACGAAATCCTGCGGCTGGCCACCTCGATCAAGCAGGGCACGGTGACGGCCTCGCTGATGCTCAGGAAGCTTGGCAGCTACCCGCGCCAGAACGGCCTGGCCGTCGCCCTGCGCGAGCTGGGCCGCATCGAGCGCACGCTGTTCATCCTGGACTGGCTGCAAAGCGTGGAACTGCGCCGCCGCGTGCATGCCGGCCTGAACAAGGGCGAGGCGCGCAACGCGCTGGCCCGCGCCGTGTTCTTCAACCGCCTGGGGGAAATCCGCGACCGCAGCTTCGAGCAGCAGCGCTACCGAGCCAGCGGCCTCAACTTGGTCACGGCCGCCATCGTGCTGTGGAACACGGTCTATCTGGAGCGGGCCGCGAACGCCTTACGTGGCCACGCTCAAGCCGTCGATGACGGCCTGTTGCAGTACCTGTCGCCGCTCGGCTGGGAGCACATCAACCTGACCGGCGATTACCTCTGGCGCAGCAGTGCCAAGATCGGCGCGGGAAAATTCAGGCCATTGCGACCGCTGTCCCCGACTTAACCGCAGCACCCACGCTGCTGCTGGATCGGCGGGCATGGCACCGATCCGAACGAACAGAACACGCAGCAATCGCCCGGCTTTGGACGCAGCAGCGTATGGCAGGCCGGGCACTCGTAGTAGAACTGGCAAGCGTCCGTGGGCATGGTTTCCTTTTGTGCGTGGCCGCAGTGCGGACAGGTCAGCACGGATTCGAGGATGACAGTGCTCATCGTGGCGTCACTTCTGCACGGTGGACGGATAGCCTGCGTTCGTCGTGGCCTTGGTCAACGCCTCCGGCTGGGCCTTGTCGGCGTCATAGGTGACGATGGCCGTTTTCCTGTCGAAATCGACCTTGACGGCGCTCACTCCGGGCACTTTCTCCAGCGACTTCTTGACTGTGATCGGGCATAGCTCGCAGGTCATGTTCTGCACGGCCAGCGTGACGGTTTTCGGGGTAGCGGCCAGCACGGTGAGCGGTATGGCTGCCAGCAGAGCAATCAGCAGTTTGCGCATGGGAGTCTCCTTTCAGTAGAACAATGGGGCGAACCACGGCACGGCCAACAGGCCAAGCAGCAGCACGGTGACGATCCAGAACGTCAGGCGCTGCCGCTGGCGTGTGCGCGGATCAGCGCACGGCGTGCCGGGCGTGCAGACCTGCGGCACCAGATAGAGCTTGCGGAAGGCCAGTCCGAGAAACAGCAGCGTCATGCCGATGAAAAAGGGCCGGTACGGCTCCATCGCGGTCAGGCTGCCAACCCATGAGCCACCAATGCCAAGCGCCAGCAGGACAAGCGGCCCGACACAGCACACCGACGCGCCGATGGCGGCCAGTACGCTCGCGATCAACGAGCTTTTTTCAGTGAGTCGTGCCATGTCGTTTTCCTTGAACCTGTTTGCCCAACTGTTACTATAAATCCCGTACTTAAGTACGGAGTCAAGGGGAGTGTGATGGAAACAGTACTGACCATCGGCAAGCTGGCTGACGCTGCCGGTGTGAATATCGAGACGATTCGCTACTACCAGAGGCGCGGCCTGCTGGATGAGCCGCCCAAGCCACTCGGTGGGCATCGGCGCTATGCGCCTGAGCAGGCCAAGCGTGTGCGATTCATCAAGCGGGCACAGGCGCTCGGCTTCACGCTCGATGAGGTGGCCGCACTGCTGACCTTGGATGTGGCGCGCGCCTGCGGCGAGACTCAGGCGCTGGCCGGACGCAAGCTGGGTCTGATCGAGCAGAAGATTGCTGACCTCGCGGCCATGCAGCGGGTGCTGGGGGAACTGGTACAGCAGTGCGACGTGAGGGACGGCCATACGACTTGTCCGATCATCGACGTGCTGGCCAAGGATTGAGCGGGCAGTTGAGGACATGCACGGCCGCTGCAAACCGCTTACCGTGCTTTATTTTCCGAATTCTGAGACGACCCCGAACAGGCGGGGCTGGACATTCAACGGGCGCGGGCGGACATCGCAGCCCCTGCATTGGACGCCGTGGTGCTGCAGGACGTGCGAGACCTGACCGACCTCAAGGTCGAAAAGACCCCGACCTTCTTTGTCAACGGGCGCCCGCTATCCAGCTTTGGCCACAAACAGCTAGCCGACCTTGTGGAGCAAGAGGTCTCCAAAACCAAGAAATGAAAGCGGGACATTCAGTAAGCGCTCCGCAAGCCCACCGATGGACTTGGCGCGCGCTGACGAACGCTCAGTGGGAATGCGCATGCTCCTTGGTTTCTGAGCGGCTTGGCTTGGCGGCTGGCTCCACCCGTGTCCCGCGAAGCAGACGCAGTCCGTTGGCTACCACCAGCAAGCTCGCTCCCATGTCCGCGAAGACTGCCATCCACATGGTGGCCGTGCCAACGACCGCCATCACCAGGAAGACGCTCTTGATGCCCAGTGCCAGGGTGATGTTCTGCCAGAGAATGGCGTGGGTGCGCTTGGATAGACGCACTGTCTCGGCGATGCGCTGCAGGTCATCGTTCATGATGACCACATCGGCCGCTTCCATGGCCGTGTCGGTTCCCGCTGCACCCATGGCAAAACCGATGTCGGCCTGCGCCAGCGCCGGCGCATCGTTGATGCCGTCGCCGGTCATGCCGGTAGCGCCATAGCGCTTTTGCATTTCCTTGATGGCATCGAGCTTGGCTTCGGGCAGCAGATCGCCACGGGCGTCATCAATGCCGGCCTGGGCAGCGATGGCCTTTGCGGTGGCCGTGTTGTCGCCGGTCAGCATCACCGAGGTCACACCCAGTGCCTTGAGATCGACGATGGCCTGTTTCGATGTCTCACGGATGGTGTCCGCTACCGCGAACAGCGCCAGGACGCCCGAATCGTCAGCCAGGAGGGTTACCGTGCGGCCTTGCTTTTCGTGGATGACCAGCTCCGCCTCCAGCTCCGGACCACACAGTCCTTGCTCATGGATCAGACGGTGATTGCCCAGCATCAAGCGCACACCATTGACCATGCCTTCGACACCGCGCCCAGGCAAGGCCTTGAAGCTTTCCGCTTCTGGGCCCTTTACGTCCAAGCCCTGGACGATCGCCTTTGAAACCGGGTGATCGGAGCGAGCCGCCAGGCTGGCAGCCATTTGCTGGACTGCTGCCTCCTCACCGGCACCCCACACCTGCCACTTCACCAGCTTGGGTTTGCCTTCGGTGATGGTGCCGGTCTTGTCCAGCGCCACCGCCTTCAGAAGCCGGGCATCTTCCAAATAGGTTCCGCCCTTGATCAAGACCCCACGGCGCGCTCCCGCGGCCAATCCGCTGACCACGGTGACCGGCGTGGAAATGACCAGAGCGCATGGGCAGGCGATCACCAGAAGAACCAGGGCCTTGTAAAGCGCCTCCAGCCAGGTAAGTCCCATCAGGAAAGGAGTGAGGACCGCCACCGCCACGGCAATGGCGAAGACTGCGGGGGTGTAGATGGAGGCGAACCGATCCACAAAGCGCTGCGTCGGAGCGCGCGTGCCTTGCGCCTGCTCAACGGCTTGGATGATCCTGGCCAGGGTGGTGTTGCTAGACAGGGCTGTGACCTCGAACTCCAGCTCACCAGTCTCGTTGATCGTGCCAGCGAACACCTGGTCGCCTGGTGCCTTGTCCACGGGGATGCTCTCGCCAGTCACGGGGGCCTGGTTGATGGCGCCATTACCCTTGGTCACCTTACCGTCCAGCGGCACGCGTTCGCCCGGTTTGATGCGCACGGTCGCTCCAATGGCCACCGAAGCCACCGGTGTAGCGGTCCACGCTCCGTTGGTGCCCAGTACCAAAGCCTCTTCGGGCGCCAGTTCCAGCAAGCCCTTGATAGCGTTTCGGGCCCGGTCCACTGCCTTGGCTTCGATGAGCTCCGCAATCGCGTACAAAGCCATCACCATCGCGGCTTCTGGCCACTGACCAATGAGGAATGCGCCGGTGACGGCCACCGACATCAGCGCATTGATGTTCAGCTTGCCGCGCAGCAGCGCCGCAATGCCTTTTTTGTAGGTGTCGATGCCGGCCAGCCAGATAGCCAGAGCGGCAATCGCCATGCCGGCCACTTTCCAGGCCATCTGGTCGGGCGCGAAGAACGAAAGTACCTCAGCCCCTGTGGCGAACACCAGCGCGGCCACCAAACGGGAGATGCCGCCTGCAAAACCATGCCCATGGTCGTCGCCTTCGGCGGATCCAGCCGCGTGTCCGCCCTCAGTTTCGCCGGCGCCTGCAACTGGTTGCGGATCGAAGCCCGCATTGCGGATGGCGTCGAGTGCCAACGGGTAGGTGCCTTCCTCTGCGTCGATCTTCAGCGTCCGCGCGCCCAGCTGAAAACCCAGAGAGCGGATCCCATCCAGAGGCTCCAGCGCCTGACGAATCTCCGCCTCCTCGGCGCTACAGTCCATCGTCGCAATGCGAAACACCCGGCCTTGGCTACCCTGGGTGTTTGCCGCAGTGGCCACGGGCTGTGGATCGAAACCCGCCTTGCGGATGGCATCGAGCGCAAGGGGCAAGGCGCGATCCTCCGCATCGATCTTCAGCGTGCGCGCGCCGAGCTGGAAACCCAACGAGCGGATTCCCTCAAGCGGTTCCAGAGCCCGCCGGATCTCCGACTCTTCGGCACTGCAGTCCATGGTGGCGATTCGGAACAGCTTGCCCTGGCCCGGGCTGCTTGTGGCTGCAGGGACCACTGCTGCGGTACTGGAACAGCCCGAGGAGCAGCAGGGGTCAACAGTGGTGGGAGGAGTGCTGGTTTCTGATTTCATAGACCAATTGGAAACCTTGAAGTGGCTTTAAAGTCAAGCAGCAATAGAAATATCGCTGCTTCGTCCTACGTAAATCGGATTCTTGAACGGGCCGCGCTACGTGGCAGCGTCACAAGCGATCCCAGTCTGTCGAAATCGCCATCAATTCGGGCGAATTTCGATTCCCACATTCGTTACCCCATTTTCTGACGATGCGAATGGCCTGCCCTGATGCATGCGTGCAATACCGCCTACTATGGCCAAACCGAGGCCATGGTTGCTCTGCCCATGGCTGCGAGCAGGATCTGCGCGGAAAAATCGATCAAACAGCTGCGGAAGTATCTCGGGATCGATCGTGCTGCCGTAGTTGGTAACACTGATCAGCACACAACCCTCATCGGTGGTTCTGAGGTTGATCTGGACGACTGAGCCAGAGCTCGCGTATCGAGTTGCGTTGCCGAGCAAGTTCGACAGGGCTCGGCGCAGCAACGGCACGTCGAAGGCGCCATGCGCATCACCAACCACTTTAGCTGTGAGACCTGCCTCGGACAGTGCGGCCTCGTGGTAGTCCAGTACGTCAGCAGCCATTGATGCAAGGCTCGCCACGGGGGCGCGGCGCGCTCCCACACCCCGATCCGCCTGGGACAGGAACAGCATGTCATTGACGATGCCGGTCAGGCGGTGCAACTCCTCCAAGTTGGACGCCAGCACCTCGCGAATATCCGCCTGCTCAGGGCGCAGCAAAGCCAGTTCATTGTTGGCAATGAGCGTGGCCAAAGGCGTGCACAACTCATGCGCCACGTCAGCATTGAAGCCCTCCATTTGTAAATACGCCTTCTCAATGCGCGCCAGAAGCGCGTTGAACTGATCGATCAGAGGCGCGAGCTCAAGGGGCTGCTCGCCGCTGTCGAGACGTTGCTGCAGATTGTCAGCCGACACTGCGCGCGTCTGACTGGCCAGTCTTCGGACGGGCGCCAGGCCCAAGTTGACCAGGGAGAATCCGCCTAGCGATACAACGACGGCCCCACCGATGGCTGCGACCAGCAAGGTAAGAGCAAGTCGGTGCAACAACTGGTTGTCGGTTTGGATATCCAGCGACAGCTGAACGCGCAAGTTCTTTGAGGGAGTCTGGTCCGTAGTCTGTGCTACTTCGAACTGCCGTTGGCGCCATACCGTCTTCGCATTCTGGTTGCGGGTGTGGGCGTAGAGAACAATCCCGTCCGCCCGCGCGACTTCGAGCGACAGATCTCCGTGCCCAACAAGGAAGTCATCGAGTTTGTGCGCAAGGTCTTCCGAATCCCCATGCTCCTTGCCATCCACTAGCAAGTGCCGAATGACGTTTTCCTTTTGCGCCAGCGTTTCCTCTTGCCGATCACGAAAATTGAACTCGGTCACCAGATACACCATCAGACAGATCACCCCGAGTCCGGCAAAGCTCTGCAGCGCCAGCCACCACGACAACCGCTGGCGCAATGAGCGATGTTGGGCCAACGCCTTCATCCGTGGCGGTCCTCCATGACATATCCCATGCCGCGAATGGTGTGGAGCAGCGTAGTATCAAACGGCACATCGATCTTGGTACGGAGGCGCCGGATCGCGACCTCCACCACGCTGGTATCGCTGTCGAAGTTCATGTCCCACACCTGCTCAGCGATCTCAGTGCGAGAAAGCACTTCCCCTTTTCTTCTTAGAAACAGCGTCAGGAGCAGAAATTCCTTGGCAGTCAACTCCAAGCGCTGACCACGCCGGGACGCTTTGCGCCGTACGAGGTCTAATTCCAGGTCCGCCAAACGCAGTTGCGTGGGCTCTGCGGCATCCCGCGCGCCATGGGTCCGCCGTAGCAGCACCTGGATGCGGGCGCTCAGTTCGGAAAACGCAAAGGGCTTGACCAGATAGTCGTCGGCACCCGTCTTGAGTCCCAATACCCGATCCTCGACGCGGACCCTTGCTGTCAACATCAAGACCGGAGTCTGCTTGGTCTTGCGAAAGGCCGTTAGAAGGCTGAAACCATCGATCCCCGGCAGCATTGCGTCCAGCACCAGCAGATCGTAAGAGCCTTCAAGGGCCATGTGCAGGCCATCCACCCCGTTGTACGCAATGTCCACCACGTAGCTGGCCTCTCCCAGGCCCTTGCGCAGGTACTCGGCCAGCTTGACTTCGTCTTCGATGAGCAAAATTTTCATGCTGCCATTCTCGAAGAATCCGGCCTGTTCGTAGTTTACGAATTTGTTATCTGGCTGTTGGCACCTTGTCGCACTCGGTTTTTTAAAGTATCCCCGTGTCGAAAGGCATAGTCCCGGCAGATCGCCGAGGGCTGATTTAAATCAAGGGACAACACCATGACCGTTCGCAAACCCCTCACGCTCACTTTGATTGCCTTCGCTATCGCGGCTCCAGGATTGGCATCTGCCTCGTCGCTGTACCATCCCGCCGACGGCGAAGTGGGCATGACCACCCATCCCGACCACATGCAGAGCACAATGTCCCGTGGCGATGTGCTTCAGGCTGTCGAAGTAGCGCGCCGGGATGGCACGCTGGCGACCCTTTCACGCGGGGGTGCGTTGCCCGTCAAAGCAACGGGCGCAACGAAGACCCGTGAGCAAGTTCAACAGGAATTTCTCAACATGTCGGCAGCTGAAAAGAAGGCTCTTCAGGACCTGAACGGCGGCGCTCGCTGATTTCTAAACTTAGCGCTCCTCAGCGGCCATCCACGCCCGAGCGCGCCCTTCATGACGCATGCTAGACTTCAAAAATGCGCCGCTTGATCGCCGTTCTTATGCTTGCATTGCTTCCGTTCCAGTTCAGCTGGTCTGCGGTGGCTGCTTATTGCATGCATGAGAGCTCAACCTCGCAGTCGCAGCATTTGGGGCATCACGAACACAAGCATGAAGCCAAAGGCGGGAATGGTCAGGCCGAAAAGTCCAGCCAGGGAGCCGATGCATTTGATGTTGACTGTTCAATTTGCCATGGCGCGGGTATCGGGGCCTTGAGCTGGTCAGATGCAAAGCCAGCCTTTTCCCATGACAGCCGTGTGGAGTGTTCCCCAGGCCAGCGCCTGCTGGCTGTAACGCCCACGCCCCCTGACCGCCCTCAGTGGTCCGTCCTCGCCTGATCGGCGGGGGCATCTCACTTTTCTTTTTCAGTCTTGTCCGCCATCGCGGCGGAAGCAGTTGCGTGTGTTGCAGCTGAAGTGACTGACGAGTTGCCAGGCAGCTGCACGGTTGCCAGCCCGCCGATTCCCTCGTGTTTTGAAATCACTGGAGAATCGGATGTTCAAGGGTACTTACCTTCAAGAGATGCCGCACGCATGGCGCGGCGGTAGAAAGATCAAGCTCGCGGCAGGCGCCGCAGCTATATGGCTGAGCGCCTCGGGCGGTGCCTTTTCCCAGGGCCTGCCACCAGGGCCAGCCGTTGGCGAACGAGCACCTCAGTCTGCTGCAGCGGCCGCAGCTGAGCCTTTGTCGCTGGCCAAGGCCATCGAACTGGCCCTGGAGGGAAATCCGGAGGTGGCTGCGGCAAAGCGCCAATGGGAGGCAACCGAAGGACAGGTTCTTCAAGGACGCTCGCGCCCCAATCCAGAGCTCGCGTACTCGCTGGAAGACACACGCTCCAAAACACGTACGCAAAGCTGGCAACTCAATCTTCCCGTAGAACTGGGTGGAAAGCGTGCGGCACGCACTAAGGCGGCCGAAAAAACGCGCGAGCAAGCACAAGCCCAACTCGCCGAGCTGCAAGCCACCGTGCGGGCCAATGTCGCTGCCGCTTACTTTGATGTTCTGACTGCGCAGGAACGATTGGTACTGGCCAGAGACAGCGCAGCGCTGGCCAAATCCTCAACGGATACCGTCTCAAAGCGTGTAGCCGCTGGCAAAGTATCCCCTGTGGAAGAGTCCAAGGCCCGGGTTGCAGAAGCCGGCGTTCGCGTCGAACTCGCCCAGGCCGCGAGCGAACAACGCAATGCTCTGTCCCGCCTGTTCGCGCTGTTGGGACGGATCGATGCGCCTTACACCGTGCTGGAGGGCAAGGCCGAGAACCTGCCCTCGGTCCCGAGCCTCGCCGATCTCCAGCCCTTGATTTCTTCTGCGCCAGGCGTGGTACTTGCGCGAATCGAGGTGGATCGGCGCGAGGCATTGACCGCCCTGGAGCTAAGCAAGCGCGTGCCCGATGTCACCGTCAGCGTCGGCATGCAGCGCAGCAACGAAACGCAGCGCAACGTCCTTCTTTTCGGGGTCTCTGTGCCTCTTCCCATCTTCGACCGCAACCAAGGCAACCTCCTGGAGGCGCTGAAACTTGAGGACAAGGCCCGCGATGAGCTGCAAGCAGCCTCCGTGCGCCTGCACAGCGAAGTGGCGCAGGGACAAGAGCGCCTTTCCACGATCACCGCAGAGGTTCAGTCACTGCAGCAGGACGTTCTGCCCGGTGCGAAGTCGGCCTATGACGCCGCCACCATTGGTTTCGAGAACGGTAAGTTCAATTTCCTGGAAGTGCTCGATGCCCAACGCACTTACTTCACAGCCAAATCCCAGTACCTTAAAGCCCTTGGCGAAGCACACCGTGCAGCGGCTGATATCGACCGCCTGCTCGGGGCCAGCATGGTTCCCGGCCTGATCGCAACGCAACACTGAGCATGACCATGAACACGAGCTCCAGCAAATCCACCATCAGTAAAAAACACCTGATCGCCATTGCAGTAGTCCTCGCAATAGGGGTCGGCGCGGGAACCTTCATCTTGCAAGGTGGCGGCAAGCCCAGAGCCGCAGCCACCGAGGACGATGGCCACGGGCACGGCGGCCATACCGAGGCCAAGGGACACGGCGACGGCGAGCACCATGGCAAGGGTAGCGAAAAGGGCCACGACGATGACAAGGGGCATGCCGATGGTGAACACCATGAAAAGAGCGAAGCCAACGGACCACATGGCGGTACCGTGTTCAAGGAAGGCGACTTCAGCTTGGAAGCATTGTTGTCTGAAGACGGTGGCGAGCCTCGACTGCGAATCTGGCTGTCCGACAAAGATAAACCGCTGCCCCTGAATGCTGCAACGGTCACGGCAACTGTGACCCGCCCGACAGATGAAAAGCAGAAACTGACGTTTGCCGCTGAAAAAGACAGTCTTGTCAGCCGAGAGATCGTTGCTGAACCCCATTCGTTCGACATCGAGATCATTGCGCAGACTGCCACAGAGCCTTTCATGTTCGTGATGAGCAAGGAAGAAGGAAAGATCGAACTGACCGATGCCCAGATTAAGGCTGCATCCATCAGCCTGGACAATGCGGTCAAAGCCAACATCAAGACGGCGTTGCTCCTTCCCGGGGAGATACGCTTGAACGAAGATCGCACGTCTCACGTTGTTCCCCGGCTTGCGGGAGTCGTGGAAAGCGTCAATGCCAGCTTGGGCCAAGTGGTCAAGAAAGGACAAGTTTTGGCGGTGATCGCGAGCCCGACTGCTTCCGAGCAACGCAGCGAGCTGCAGACGGCCCAAAAGCGCTTAACGCTGGCAAAGACCACCTACGAGCGAGAAAAAAAGCTGTGGGAGCAGAAGGTGTCTGCCGAGCAGGACTACCTGCAGGCCAAGCAGGCCTTGAGCGAAGCAGAGGTCGCAGTAGCCAACGCCAATCAGAAACTGAGCGCGATGGGCCTGTCCGCCTCGTCGGTAGCAGGACTGAACCGTATCGAGTTGCGAGCGCCCTTTGATGGCATTGTCATCGAGAAGCACCTCAGTCTCGGCGAAGCCGTGAAGGAAGATACTGCGGTTTTCACCATCTCGGACCTTTCTCAGGTTTGGGCTGAGATCAACGTTCCGGCGAAGGATCTGCCATCGGTGCGCGTGGGCGAAAAGGTCACGATCAAGGCCACAGCCTTTGACGCCTCGGCCACAGGCACTGTCGCTTTTGTAGGAGCGCTCATTGGCGAGCAAACCCGCACGGCAAAAGCCCGCGTGGTTCTTGACAACCCCAAGGGCGCTTGGCGCCCCGGCCTGTTCGTCAATGTTGAGGTGGTGTCCGAAGAAACGGCAGCGCCTGTAACCATCTCGGCCGACGCCGTCCAAAACGTCGGGGAAAAGCCGGTGGTCTTCCTCAAGGTTGATGGAGGCTTTATCGCTCAACCCGTGAAGCTGGGCCGAAGCGATGGCAAGCGGGTCGAAGTCCTCTCGGGTCTCAAAGCCGGTATGCCCTACGCCTCGACCGGCAGCTTCGTCGTGAAGTCTGAACTCGGCAAGGGATCTGCCGAACACACGCACTGATCGCGGAGCGCATACATGTTTGAAAAACTCATTCGATTCTCGATCGAACAGCGATGGTTGGTGCTTCTAGCGGCCCTGGGCATGGCGGCGCTTGGCGTCTTCAGCTACCAAAAGCTGCCTATCGATGCGGTCCCTGACATCACGAACGTCCAGGTTCAGATCAACACCCAGGCCGCAGGCTACTCGCCTTTGGAGACTGAGCAGCGGGTTACATACCCCATCGAGACGGTCATGGCTGGCCTGCCAAACCTGGAGCAGACCAGGTCGCTTTCGCGGTACGGTCTGTCGCAGGTGACCGTCATTTTTAAAGACGGAACCGACATCTATTTTGCTCGGCAGCTCGTCAACGAGCGTATCCAGGAGGCGCGCGACAAGCTGCCTGCCGGCATCACGCCAGCGCTGGGGCCCATCTCGACCGGGCTGGGCGAAATCTATCTCTGGACTGTCGAAACCAAGGACGGGGCGAAGAAGCCCGACGGCTCGCCCTATACCGCGACAGACCTGCGCGAGATTCAGGACTGGATCATCAAGCCACAGCTGCGAAATGTTCCTGGCGTGACCGAGATCAATTCCATTGGCGGCTTTGCCAAGGAATACCAGATCGCGCCCATCCCTGAACGCCTGGCTTCTCTGGGCGTGACACTGCAGGATGTGGTCACTGCGCTGGACCGCAACAACGGCAATGTGGGCGCGGGCTATATCGAAAAGCGTGGCGAGCAGTATCTGATTCGTGCACCTGGTCAGGTGAAGTCGCTGGAAGACATCGGTAACGTGATCCTCAGCAGCGCCAACGGTGTTCCTGTGCGCGTTCGCGACGTGGCAGAAGTTGGCATTGGCCGGGAACTGCGCACCGGTGCAGCAACCGATAACGGGCGCGAAGTGGTCCTCGGCACGGTGTTCATGCTGATCGGCGAGAACAGCCGGACTGTCTCGCAGGCGGTGGACAAGAAGATGTTGGAAGTCAACAAGAGCCTCCCAGAGGGGGTGCACGCGGTGACTGTCTACGACCGTACCGTGCTTGTTGACAAAGCCATCAGTACGGTGAAGAAGAACCTGCTGGAAGGCGCGGTTCTGGTGATCGTGATCCTGTTCCTCTTTCTGGGCAACATCCGTGCCGCCGTCATCACGGCAATGGTCATCCCCTTGTCGATGCTTTTTACCTTCACGGGTATGGTTCAGTACAAGGTGAGCGCCAACCTGATGAGCCTGGGAGCGTTGGACTTCGGCATCATCATCGACGGAGCGGTGGTGATCGTTGAGAACTGCGTACGGAGACTTGCCCATGCACAAGCGCACCACGGTCGGCCACTGACGCGGGCTGAGCGCTTCCATGAGGTGTTTTTGGCATCCCAGGAGTCAAGGCGTCCATTGCTGTTCGGACAGCTCATCATCATGGTGGTGTACCTGCCCATCTTCGCGCTGACAGGCGTTGAAGGGAAGATGTTCCACCCCATGGCATTCACGGTGGTCGCGGCACTGCTGGGCGCCATGGTTCTGTCGGTGACATTCATCCCCGCAGCGGTGGCCCTGTTCATCGGCAATCGGGTCAGCGAGAAGGAAAACTTCCTGCTGGGCCATGCCAAGCGCTTGTATGGTCCACTGCTCGACCGTGTCATGGCCGCCAAGGCGGTCGTACTGACCGCAGCTGCAGTTGCGGTGATCTTGTGCGGGTTGATCGCCACGCGTATGGGCAGCGAGTTTGTACCCAATCTCAATGAAGGCGACTTTGCGATCCAGGCGCTGCGCATCCCAGGCACCAGCCTTTCCCAGTCAGTCCAAATGCAGCAGCAGATTGAAAGGACCTTGAAAGAGAAATTCCCCGAGATCGAGCGCATCTTCGCCAGAACCGGTACTGCGGAGATTGCCTCGGACCCCATGCCGCCGAACATTTCGGACGGGTACATCATGCTCAAGCCAATGGCCGAATGGCCCGAACCTCGAAAAACCCGCGACGAATTACTCGCGGCGATTCAGGAAGTCATCGGGAAAATCCCGGGCAACAACTATGAGTTCTCCCAGCCCATTCAGCTGCGCTTTAACGAGCTGATCTCCGGGGTGCGCAGTGACGTAGCCGTGAAGATCTTCGGTGACGACATGGATGTCCTGAACAAGTCCGCAGAAGAAGTCTCCGCAATGCTGCAGAAGATTCAGGGCTCCTCTGAGGTGAAGGTTGAGCAGACGACGGGGCTTCCGATGCTCACCGTGAACATCGACCGCCAGAAGGCTGCTCGCTATGGTCTGAACGTTGCCGACATTCAAGACACCGTGGCCACCGCTATCGGTGGACGCGAGGCCGGCACTATGTTCGAGGGCGACCGCAGATTCGACATCCTGGTTCGTCTGCCTGAATCCCTGCGCAACGATCTCGAAGGGATGAAGCGCCTTCCTATCCCGCTGCCGCGTTCTGCCAATGGGACAGAGGCCAAAACGAACTTCATCCCGCTGGGCGAGGTAGCAACATTCGAGCTTGCTCCTGGCCCCAACCAGGTGAGCCGAGAAAACGGCAAGCGCCGCATCGTCGTGAGCACCAACGTGCGCGGGCGCGATGTGGGCTCTTTCGTCGCAGAGGCTGAGCAAGGCCTGGCCCAGATCAAGATTCCTACCGGCTATTGGACGAGCTGGGGCGGAACCTTCGAGAACTTGCAGTCGGCCACGCAGCGCCTGCAGATCGTCGTGCCGGTGTCCCTGCTGCTGGTTTTCGTGCTGCTGTTCGCTATGTTCGGCAACGTCAAGGATGGTCTGCTGGTCTTCACTGGCATCCCATTCGCTTTGACGGGGGGCATCCTGGCGCTTTGGCTTCGCGACATTCCGATGTCTATCTCTGCGGCTGTCGGCTTCATCGCGCTTTCTGGGGTGGCCGTGCTCAATGGTCTGGTGATGATTTCGTACATCCGCAGCTTGAGGGAAGGCGGCGTTGGTCTTGACGAAGCAATCCGTGACGGCGCGCTCACCCGGCTACGGCCGGTTCTGATGACTGCCCTGGTGGCCTCGCTGGGCTTCATTCCCATGGCCATTGCGACAGGCACTGGCGCTGAAGTCCAGCGTCCCCTGGCCACCGTGGTGATCGGCGGAATTCTCTCGTCCACGCTGCTCACGCTTCTCGTGCTGCCGATTCTTTACCGTCTGGCCCACCGGCCCGATGAGGAAGATGAGGACGTGTCCGCTGAGCCCTCGCATCCCCCAGACGTGTCCGCGTCCGCGTAGTTGAAACGGTCCCGCTCGCTGATCGTGGGACCGTCCCTTTTCTCCAACCCCAAAGGAACTGTCATGAAACTCTCCCAACTCATTCTCGCCCTGTCAGTGTCGATCTCGGGCGCAGCCTTCGCTGCGGACAATCACGGTCACGACCTAAAGCCGATGCACGGTGGTGCTGTTGCAGAAGCCAAGGAGGTCGAGTACGAATTCGTTGCTAGCGCCGACAAACTGCAGCTCTATATGCGCGACCACGGGAAGCCCGTTGCTGTGACGGGGATGACCGCCAAGGTCACTCTGTTGGCTGGCAGCGAGAAGCAGGAAGTTCAGCTCCAGGTCGGCGACAGCAAGCTGGAAGCGTCGGGCAGCTTCAAGGTTCCCGCAGGTACCAAAGCCGTCGTCGCCGTCTCGAAGGCCGGCAAGTCGGTTGCCTCCGTTCGCTTCACGCTGAAGTAGTACACGAAGGCCGGCTGGGGGGGATCGCCTTCGCAACGCCTCCAGAAGTGATCCCACTTTCCGCAGTCCGTTCACGTCAAAGCAGCTGACGAGGTCGGACCGCCCATCGGCAACATGCCTGTGCTGGAGGCCAAAAAGGAGCGATCCATGTCAATGCAGGCTGCACAGGTCGCGCTCTTTGCCAAGCTGTTCTGGATTTGGATCGGCTTGTTGATCTCCGTGTTTGTGTTTTGGAGGCTGCGGCGTATCTGGCTCAAACGCCACCCGCCAATGGCGGTGAGAGTCAAGTACAGCCGACGCTTGGCCAAGAGACTGAGGGATCGACAGGCAATGCGTTTGAAACACCGAAAAACACCGAAATCGCGACACCGCCATATGCAATCCAAGGCGGCAGACCGTGGGTGACGGTACCGGAGTCGCTGATGAAGCTTCAGGCAATACGCAACAACCTCCACAGCAAAAGAACAGATCCATGACAAAAATACCTGCATATTCAGGCACCCGCCACCTCTGCGTGATCCTGACCTCTGTGCTGGCAGCTAGCCTGCTGGCGGGTTGTGCTACCTCTACTGGGGCCGATACCTCCGCCGAAGCGCCATACTGCTACAAGACCAGTAAGGGCAGAGTAGTCGCGTGCACTCGGGTGCCCGCCCCCAGCCTGAATGCCGACGCTCAGGCGAAGCGCTTTACTCCCGATCCGAATGCGCTCACCGTCTACGTCGTACGGAGCAACTGGGGAGATGGCGGGCGCTTTGTGAAGATCAGCGCGGATAACGCAATGGCCGCCGAGACTCTCCCCAACACGATGGTGCGCTTCAAGTTGAAGCCAGGAACGCATACGTTCACCTTGGATTTCGAAGGAGAGCGTCAAGTCGCAACCGTGGATGGTAAAGCTGGTGACCTACGATTTCTTCGGATCGATGGAACGGTTTGGGCATGGAAGAGCACGTTTGTATGGGCGACTGACGGCGAGGATGCAATTCGGGAAAGGGCTTACAAGGCTCGCCTGGTCGCCGACCTGACGGTCAAGTGACCTCGGGGGAGCAGACAAAAAAATACCGGGGGTTCAGTGAACGTGTTGATGGTGCACGTCAGGAGCATGGGGATGGGCGTGGGTCATAGGTTCATGGGTGTGCTTGTGACTGTGGCTGCCCTTTGGCATCACATCGTGCAAATGTGAATGGTGCCCATCGTCGTGCCGGTGGGCATGCTCATGCTCAAGCACTTCGTGTGTGTGCTCGTGACCATGGCTTTCCGCCAAGTGCAGTACCACTCCTGCCAGCATCAATACCCCGCCCAGCAGCATCAACAATCCCGCAGGGCGGTCCCCGAAACCGAAGGCCACGGCAGCACCGATGAAGGGCGCGAAAGCAAACACCGAGCCTGTGCGCGCCGCGCCAAACGCCCGCTGGGCAAGAAGGTAAAAGCGCAGACTCAGGCCGTAGCCAGTGGCTCCCACGGCGAGAAGTCCTAGTGCTGCGGATAACGAAGGCCAAGGCTCCCCAGTCGAAACCGCCAATGCAGCCGTCACTACGGCTCCCAAGGTAGCCTTGGCCATCACCACCTGGCTGGGGTCGCGCTCTGCCAGTCCACGGGACAAAGTGTTGTCCACCCCCCAGGCGACCGTGGCCAGCAACACGGCAAGCAACCCCATCAGCTGAACTCCTCCCTGTAGGCCCTGGTCCAAAACAAGCGCCATTCCTCCTGCGAGCAGCAAGAGCATGGCGGCCCACACGCGGCGGTCCATGGTTTCGCTGTACAGCCAGGCCTGCAGGAGGCTCTGCAGCGAAGCGCCGTCCTGGAGACCCAGATACAGACCGCACAGACCAAAGTCACCGAACTGGAGACCCGAGCTCAGGCCCTTGCTGCAGAGCTTGAGCAAGAACGGCGTGCGCACGCTGCGAGCACAGCGAGAGGTGAGGCGCTGTCCAGGCAGGTGGATGAGCTAAAGCAGGAGCAATCGAAGAGCAGGCAGCATTTCAGCGCCGAGTTGGAAAAAGGACGTGCAGCTATTGATGAAGCCGCCCAGCGATCTACCGAAGCGGAGCACCGGGCGCTTCGGGAAATTGACCGAGAGCGAACCGCGCGTGCCCAGGCGGAAAAGCAATTGGAGCAATTGCGAGGCAAGCTGACAGAGACCGAACGCGACTGTCACGCCAAACTACTCGAAGCCAATGCTGCACAGAGCAGGTTGGCGGCAGAAGCAGCCGGTGCTCGCGCCTCCTTGGCCGAAATTACCAGGGCGCACCAGGCGCAATCGGTCGAGCTACAGCAAGCTCTTCAGGCAGTTGCACAGCACAAGGCCGAAGCTGGCACCTTGCGTGAACTGGTGGAGCAGTTCAGACCGACGCAGAAATCTTTTCGTAAAAAGCGTGGTGGTGAAGCACCAGAGGTCAAGTGAGCAGGCCTCTGGCGAGTCAAGGGTGACGCGTCGATACAAGAAGGAATAAATGATGATTCTTTAATAACCGAAAGGCTTATGAGTCAAAACTGGCCGTATCCTGGCTTGCCCTCATATAGAGGCGATGAACGAGACCCTCGCATTTGCTCACTACGCAAGACGAGCCAGAAATGTGCTTAGATTCCTCAGGAAAAGTGCGCCAATCGATATTTTCGAGAGCATTTCCACTGACGATCATCGGGCCCTGGCGCGAGTCAGCGATATCGTTGAGGGCAAGCTCTCCTATCCGCGTCAGAACGGACTGGCCGTTGCACTGCGCGAGCTGGGGCGCATTGAGCGCACGCTGTTCATACTGGATTGGCTGCAAAGCGTGGAGCTGCGCCGCCGCGTGCAGGCCGGACTCAACAAAGGCGAGGCGCGCAACGCGCTGGCCAGGGCGGTGTTCTTCAACCGACTGGGCGAAATCCGCGACCGCAGTTTTGAGCAACAACGCTACCGGGCCAGCGGCCTCAATCTGGTAACGGCGGCCATCGTGCTTTGGAACACGGCCTATCTGGAACGGGCAACCAATGCTTTGAACGGGCACGGCAAACCGGTAGACGAGACGCTGTTTCAATACCTGTCACCGCTGGGGTGGGAACACATCAATCTGACCGGCGATTACCTCTGGCGCAGCAGCACCAAGGTCGGCGCAGGCAAGTTCAGACCGTTGCGACCACTGCCACCGGCTTAACGTGCTTTATTTTCCGTTTTCTGAGACGACCCCAAAAAGGCAGTTGTGAGAACACGAATGGGCTGCTGCGCCAGTTCATGCCCAAGGGCACAGACCTGAGCATGCATGACCAGGATGCGCTGGACTCCATGGCCGATCTGATGAACAACCGTCCTCGTCAGACTCTCGGCTGGGATTCTCCCTACCAGGCTTTTCAGCGATTCATGGCGGCTATCGCCGAGAAAAGCTCCGCTACCATTCATTGAATATCAACCAGCGGTGTTGCACTTCAGATTTGAGACCGCCCTCCAATGACATGCCGCATTTAGGGCAATTGCCGGGATGATCCTGTTGCACCTCGGGATACATGGGGCAGGTATAGATTGTGCCAGCCGGCATTTCTGCGGCCTTGTCGGTGGTCGCCCCGGGCTGCGCATGGCCCTGCGCATGGTGGGCGTGATGATGAGCACCATCAGTTCCGTCCTTGGCCTGGTCTTCCAACACCAGGTTCATTTGGCACTTGGGGCAGCGCCCTGGGTGATCCTGGCGCACTTCAGGGAGCATGGGGCACACATAGAGCGCGCCGGCATTTTATGTACCGACCGGTGCCTCGCTCACCCTATAGCGCACAGGGTCTGCAATGAACTTGTCGCGGCAGTGCGTGCTGCAAAAGCGGTAGTGATGATCGTCATGCATGGCCTGATGAGGCGATTGGGAGGTCACGCTCATACCGCACACAGGATCCTTCAACTCGTCCGCCTTCGGTGAGATGTCGTCAAGGGCAGCCGACTGGCCCCCGAGGGCTGGTGATGTGGGTGATGGGTGATGGGTGATGGTTCATGTCAATGCCTTTCAAGACGCTTGTTCTATTTTTTGCCTTCCCATGATGTCAAGGTCAAGTCTTTCATCATGTTGAAGCGATTCAGTCTGCTTCTGCCGTCGTCCCGACAGCTAGCGAGGCAGGGACTTGCGGTATTGGGCGTTGATCTCGTCATGGCGCTGCTGTACCTCCAGCGGCCATTGCGCTTTGATCCAGGACAGCACGGCCACGATCTCGTCATCGCTCAACACGCCGTCGTAGACCGGCATGGCGGTGCGATAGTCAGGCTGGTCGATGAGCTTGGCAAGGCCATGCTTGGTGATGGCAAAAAGTTGCGCATCAGGATGGTGCCAGGTGTGGCCGCTGGGATCGTGCGGCGGCGCAGGAAGCAAGCCATCCGATCCGCGATCACGCCAGTTGGGCTGGCCTTCGCCCTTGGTGCCGTGGCAGGCGACACAGTTCTGAGCGTATATGCGAGCGCCTACTTGCAAGACCTGAGGATCATCAGGACGCAAGGTATGCGTCAACGCTGCCTCCCGCCTGCCACCGGCACTCAAGAAGAAATAGAGGATTCCAGCCACCACGAGCAAGACCAATCCCCCTCCCACGCCAAGGACAAGTGGTCTCAATTTCATTTCAAATTCTCCGACGCCACGCCTGCGGTCATCGACCGATAGAATGGCGCACGCGCTATCGTAAAAAAAGATTCGTCGCGCGCATTCGGGCTCCGCGCAGGCGAATCGCTGAGTGCCCGCAGATCCCCTATCTGCCCATTTTTTGCATCATGGTCAAACTCGGTCTTCTCTAGGGCGAACCCCACTTCGATGTGGGAAAGACGATCAAAAAGCGCCATGTTTTGGTGATTTTCCACACGTTCAAACAAGAGTACTTCGATCGGGCGCCACATCGCCACCCAGCCAGCCAACAATCAACAGCCCTTCCCTGATGGCCGTAAGCACCTGGCTGTTGCCAGGATTACCCAATAAGGCCCGTACAAGCAGCGTCGTACCCAGAACGGCGAGTCCCGTTAACAGGAAGTGCCCTGTCGCATCCTTCGTCGATACCGGCGCCTGCACTGCGCATATTGCGCTTGAAAGTGCGCATGGATCGCTCCTGCAATTTCCACCTCGTACTCTCTGATCGACGTCGGGACATGAACAATGAGACGAAGCGATTCATCTAAACCATACTCGCCCGCACAGTCAACGATATAGTTTTCCACAGCACGGCTCAGTGTTTTCTCATGGAGCGGCGAAGGGTCCAATGAATCGTAAAGCTGCGTGATTCGTTGAATGCGAATATCGATGACCGTCATTTCTGTAAACGCCCAGGTTGTCTTGTTTTACTTTTTTTGCACCTTGCCGGACAGCTGCAAGCGACGGACAAACCGTCAAGGCGTAATGCTGATGCCGTTGGGAGTCTTGCCTA
Source organism: Acidovorax sp. JG5 (assembly GCF_017939685.1). Taxonomy (NCBI): domain Bacteria; kingdom Pseudomonadati; phylum Pseudomonadota; class Betaproteobacteria; order Burkholderiales; family Comamonadaceae; genus Acidovorax; species Acidovorax sp. JG5. The sequence goes on along the minus strand of NZ_JAGKSE010000024.1, from coordinate 23,297 downwards.
CCGGAACGGTCTTCACAACCTTGCGATCCTTCACATCAAGCACGGAAACCGAATTGGCGTACATGTTGGTAACGTAGGCGTACCGGCCTTCACGGTCGACAACCACGCCATGAGCACCGGCGCCGGCCACGACGGTCTTGGTAACCTTGAAACTCTCCAGCTCCATCAGGCTGACGGTTTTGCCAGGCTTCTTGGGCGTGCCCTGATTGGCCACCAGCAGCGTGCGCGAATCCGGCGTGACATACAGCTGGATGGGGACTGTTCCGACGGCAACCTTGCGAATCACCTTGCGCGTAGCCGGGTCGATCACGGCGACCGCGTTTTCCTCCGACAGCGACACCAAGACAAGACTCCCGTCCGGCGTGAAGCCCACTTGAGCCGGCCCCTTGCCTGCAGGAACTTGCGCGATCTCCTTCTGGCTGGCGGTATCAATGACCGACACCGTTCCGCCTTTGAGGTTGGCGACGTAGGCCTGCTTGCCGTCCGGACTGATGCGAAGACCGTGGGGAAACTTGCCGACCGGAATAGTCGCCACGAGGCTCCGCGCCGCTGTGTCGATCACACTGACCGTGTTGTCGCCGCCGTTGGTGATGTAGGCGAAGCGGCCGTCGGGCGACACCACCACATGGGCCGGGTGCATGCCAACCGGCACCTTGGCGACGACTGCGTTAGTCGCGGTATCGATGGCCCAAACCGCGCCGGGCTTTCCCATCGCATCGTGGCTGCCTTGGGCCATCTCCTTGTGCTCCGACGCGTCGGCCGTTTGAGCAGGCTCCCCGTTATTGGTCACCCATACGACCTTGCCGTCGGGCGATACCTGCACGTTGTGCGGTGCCTTGCCGACGCGCACGCTTGCCAGTGTCTTGAACGACGCAGCATCGAGCACGCTCACCGTGTCAGCCCCCTCGTTGGCCACATACACCTTGTCGGCGGCCAAGGTGGCGCCGGACCAGGCCAATAGGCCCATCTGCACCGCTGTCAAAAGCCAGTTGTTTTTTCTTGTCATCATGATCTCTCTTGGTTGGAAAATAAAACTTCTATCAGGGCTCAGTCGGCGTTGGGGCGCACTGAATTACCGTTGCCACCCTCTTTACCCACCATCCCCAGGACGCCTGCGAACAAGACAGGGTTTTGAAACATCAGGCGAAACGCCTGCTCGCTCGCAGCGTCTCGGCCTTCGCGCAGCCTTCCCAGCGCATGGGTCACTTCCCCTGCAGCTTCACGCTCACGCTCGATCAACGGGTGATGCGGCGCAAGCGGCTGGCGGTTCTTGCCAAGCGGCTCGGCCAGCAAGGCAACGCCGCGCATCCACGGACTGAACGTTTCCGAGAGCAAATACCGACTGGTGCGCATCGGATGGAGCCACTTGAGCATTTGGGCTGTCCAGGGTGTGGACAGCGCTTGCGCCCAAGGACTGACGAATGCCCGGTAAAGCGCCTCGTTGAATATCGAGACCTGTTTCACCCGCTCAAAAGCTTCCTGCGGGTAATCCGTTTTCAGGTCTTCAACCTGACGGGGTTCAAAGCGGATGCTGTAGGTGGGCTTATGGCAGTCCGGGTCACCCGACGGGTTGTCGATCTTCATTTCATAGAGGCCCGGGGCCAGCGCCTCAATCTCAGCCAGGCTCTCCAGGATCGCCCGGTGCTCCAGACGCGCCACCCCGGCGGAGACAAAAATGCCGAGATGGCCGACGTGCGGGTTCGTGAGGTAGACGATGCGCTGTCCGGCCTGCTTGAGATCCTCGGTGTCTTTGTAGACTGCCGGAATCCATCCGAGCGCCTGGTGTGGTGGCGTAATGTTGTCGCCGTAGGACGCAAAGATGACGATTGGATTCCTGATCCGCCTGAGGTCAGCAGTGCAACCCTGGCAAATCTGGAAAAGACCCTGTTCAAGCTGGTTGCCGATGAACAGGTTTTCAACAATCGCAAGGATCTCTTCCCGACTCAGGAAATAAAAACCGTTCCACCAACGCTCGAACTCCAGAAAACGCGCCTGCTCACTGTCGACGTTGGTGAAGAGTTGGGCGTACTTCTCCCAAACAGCCTTTTCGGGCTTGAGGTTCTCGAAATTCTGCGCCAGCCAGGCTCCATCGAAGCGGCCATTGCCCAGGTCGGCCGTCAGATGCGCCAACCAGCTGCCGCCAAGGAGCCCTCCGGAAAGACGCATCGGATTGACACCGGACTCGCCAGCCCAATATGACAAGGGTGAGCCATTGAGCACCACCGGTCCGACCAGACCGGCGCAGTCTGCGGACAGCAGCGTCAGCGCCCACCCGGCCTGGCAGTTGCCATAAAGCACAGGAGGATTGCCAGGATGGCGTTGCGCAACTTCTTCGGCGAAACGCCGCAGCACATGCAACACGTCTGCCAGGGTCTGCCCCAGAGTCGGCTCGGGAAAGAAGATCACGAAATAAACCGGATGGCCCTCGCGCGTCGCCATTCCGACTTCAGAGTCGCGCTTGAAGCCGCCGATCCCAGGGCCATGGCCGGCGCGTGGATCGACAACAATGACCGGAGGTTTGTCAGGATCGACGCAGTCGTCCCAGCAATGCCCGTCGATTTCCGTGATGCGCAGCAGTGCATAGTTGACGGACCGTTCGAAGCTGCGCGCGTCCAACAGCGTTTCATACTTGAAGTCCAGAAGCGGCGGCAATCCGGCTCGCTCGTGCTCCAGCATGTTGTTCGCGCGCTGGCGAAGCGTGTCCCAGAACAGAACGGTGCGTTCGAAGAAGTCGCGCTGGTAATCGAAATAGTCCTGCGCCGAAGGTGCTTCAGCTGCTCTTTTCATGCCACTAGACGCATCCTGTGGCGCAGGCTTCAACAACTCCTCGGAATGATCCAAGACGGTCGGTGGTAGATCCTTTGTCTGGCGGTGCGTCCATTGCACCGCTGCTTCCTTACCCACCGCCGTGGTGCGTTGAGAGGTCCGAGGCTTTTGTGGTGACGTGGGGATTTTCATCATTCCTCCGAACTACGGGGTCATTTTTTTCCGCGCCGTAAACGCAGAGCATTGAAAATCACCGAGGCCGAGCTCAGACTCATGGCCAGCGCCGCGATCAGCGGGGACAACAACCACCCAGTGAATGGGTACAGCACGCCTGCCGCAATCGGCACCCCAATGCCGTTGTAAACGAATGCGAACAGGAGGTTCTGGCGCATGTTTCGGACGGTGTCGATAGAGATGTCGCGTGCGGCGGTGATGCCGCGCAAATCGCCTTTGACCAGCGTGATCTGGCCGCTGTTCATGGCCACATCGGTCCCCGTGCCCATGGCCACGCCGACATCGGCCTTTGCCAACGCAGGCGCATCGTTGATGCCATCGCCGGCCATGGCGACAATGTGGCCCTCTTTCTGGAGCCGTTCCACGAGCGCCAGCTTGTCTGCGGGCTTGACTTCGCCATGCACCTCGTCGATGCCAAGTTTTGCACCCACTGCCTTGGCGGTGGTCAGACCATCGCCAGTTGCCATCACGATGCGCAAGCCGCTGGCGTGCAAAGTCCTAATGGCTTCCAGCGTGGTGGCCTTGATGGGATCGGTCACAGCCAGGATGCCAGCCAGTTGTCTGTCCACGGCCAGATGCATCACGCTGGCGCCTTCACTGCGCAGACGCTCGCCATCGATCTTGAGCGCATCAGTGGCCACGCCCTCCTGCTGCATCAATGCGGTGTTGCCCAGCACCAGATGCTTCCCATCGACCATGCCGCGCACGCCAATACCGCTGCCAGATTCGAAATCTAGCGGTTTGATCAGTTCCAGGCCCTTGGCGCGTGCTGCACTGACGATGGCCTCTGCCAAAGGATGCTCGCTGCCTTGGTCCAAACTGGCAGCAAGGCGCAGAACTTCGTCCGCTGTATAGCCAGGTGCGGCAACTGCGGTGTCGAAAGCGGGTTTACCTTCGGTCAGTGTTCCTGTCTTGTCCACAATCAGCGTGTCGACCTCGCGCATTTTTTCGATGGCGCCAGCATCACGGAACAGCACCCCCTGTGTCGCGGCACGCCCTGTGGCCACCATCACCGACATCGGCGTGGCCAGCCCCAGCGCACAGGGGCAAGCGATGATCAGGACGGCCACTGCGTTAATCAAGCCAAACACCCAGCTAGGTTCCGGACCGAACCAACCCCAGACAAAGAAGGTGGCAATGGCGATGAGCACCACCACGACCACGAATTGGCCTGCGACCACGTCCGCCATGCGCTGCATGGGCGCCTTCGAGCGCTGGGCATTGGCCACCATCTGAACAATCTGCGACAGCATGGTGGCCGCACCGACCTTCTCGGCGCGCATTACCAGGGCGCCACTGGTGTTCATCGTGGCGCCAATCACCTTGTCACCAAGGCGTTTGGTCACCGGCACAGGCTCACCGGTCAGCATGGATTCATCGACCGCACTGCTGCCTTCAGTCACAACGCCGTCGACCGGCACTTTCTCGCCGGGGCGGATGCGCAACAGGTCACCGACGTGAACATGGTTCAGCGGTACGTCTTCTTCGTTGCCATCCGCATTGATCCGACGTGCCGTCTTGGGTGCCAAACCGAGCAGCGCCTTGATGGCCGCAGAAGTTTGCGAACGGGCCTTCAACTCGATGATCTGGCCCAGCATGGTCAGCGAGATGATGACCACTGCCGCCTCGTAGTAGACCGCCACGCGCCCCATGGAAATGAATGAATCCGGGAACACGCCCGGCGCCACGGTAGCCACGAGGCTGTAGAGAAAGGCCGCGCCCGTACCCAAACCGATCAAGGTCCACATGTTGGGGCTGCGGAGGACGAGAGACTGCCAGCCGCGTACGAAGAAGGGCCACCCCGTCCACAACACGACGGGTAAGGAAAGCACCAGCTCAACCCAGGTTTGCACCTTCATGTCAAACCATCCAAGACGATGGCCGAACATTGCAAGAACGGTGACAATGACTGTGAATGGCAGCGTCCACCAGAAGCGATGCTGAAAATCCTTTAACTCATGGTTGTCTTCCTCGTCCAGTGGAATGATGGGCTCCAATGTCATGCCGCACTTGGGACAGACTCCAGGATGATCCTGCCGCACCTCGGGGTGCATAGGGCAGGTGTAGATGGTGCCGGCCGGCTCTGGCGCGGTGTCCTCGGGTGCAGTAGATACAAGGTATTGCAGTGGGTTCGCTGCGAACTTGCCTTGGCACTTGGCGCTACAGAAATAGTAGGGCCGCCCTTCGTGCGTCAATTTGTGTTCAGACTGCTCCGTAACGGTCATGCCGCACACCGGATCCTTTAGATCCTTTGGCGAGGCTGGCTCGGCAGGGGGGTGACTGCCGTGATGGTGGTGTGCATGCATGTCCATTGCTTATTCCTTGTCGTTGTTGGTGCGCCGGGGCGTCTGCGCATGGTTGCTGTGCCCACCATGGCCGCCGTGGCCGTGCATCAGGTGCATTAGCGGACAGGCGAGCAGCAGCAGGTAGGGCCAATAACCCAGAACATGGCCCCAGTGCTCTCGCAGCAGATAAAAACCAGCGATCACGGCAGCCGTTGCCAGCGCCATGCCGGCTGGGCGGCGCCAGAACGATGGCGCATGGGAGTCGTTGTCAGGCTGATCCATGGCGTTGCTCCTTCAAAGTTGCCAGCAAAAGGTGCGGGCGCGGACGCGCCCAGCCGGTCGACCCTGAATCAAATACCGTGGCCGTCATCGGCAACCACAGCCCCCCGCACCGCCGCTGTGGCAGCCCGAGGCTTTAGGCTGCGAGGTCGCAGCGGGAATGGGCGCGTCTGTGGCCAGCTTTGCGGGGTAACCCGCATCCGTCAATGCCATCAACAATGGGGCGCTGCCCTGCGCCAGTTCCCCGCTCACCCGGACATGCCCAGACTGGAGATCGACCTCCACCCCACTGACACCCGGCAGCGGTTGCAATGCGTGCGTGACGTGCTTGACGCATGAGCCGCAGCTCATGCCCTCGACTTGCAGATCAATCGTTTTCATATATCAAACTCCTAAAAATTGAAACGTATACCGCCGGGGAAATATTCCAGATCATCTTTTTGACACCGAGTCAGTCGTCGACTGGGCCTTGCCCATGCGAGGGATAAACCGGGGTGTGCGCTGGGCGTATGTGTCGTAAGTTGCACCGAACTGTTTGTGCATTTCGTTCTCTTCGGTGATTGCCAGACGTCCGTACATCAGGAGCAAGACAGGGAACATGGCCAAGGTCAGCAAGGTGGGCCACTGCAACAGGAAGCCCAGCAGAATCATCACAAAAGCCACGTACTGCGGATGGCGAATGCGCGCGTAGGGGCCTGTTGTTGCAAGCGATTGGCCACGCTGAGCGTGGTAGAGCACATTCCACGCTGTGGACAACAGGTAGAAACCAAAGCCCAGAAAAACGTAGCTGGCGATGTGCAGTACGCCGAAATGCGGGTCGCCCTTTTCGCCCAACAGGGTGGACCACAAGTGACCCGAGGTGTGGGAGAGCAGATCCAGATTAGGGAACTTGGTTTGAAGCCAGCCCGATATCAGATAAATCGTCAGCGGGAAGCCATACATCTCTACGAACAAGGCAACTATGAAGGCTGCGAATGCGCCAAACGTCCTCCAGTCACGGGCCGTTGCAGGCTTGAAAAAGCTGAACGCAAACATGATGAAGATCGCTGAATTGATGATGACCAACGACCACAGACCATAAGCAGATTCGGTGTGGTTCACTGGGGATCTCCTTCTTTGCGCGATTCGGCAGTCTTCGACACATCAGGCTTGCTCTGGCCATGGTGACCATGCCCACCGTGGCTGCCGTGCATGAAAACATGCATCAGCGGGCAGGCGAGGAGCAGGAGAAAAGGCAGCGCCCCGACGACATGCGCGAGGTGTTCGGTCAACAGGAAATACGCCGCTACACCACCAATCACCACAAGGCCGATGGCATAGCGAGAACTCCAGAAGCTGGGGGGCGACTCGTGCCCGTCGTGTTGATGGTTCATGGTGACTCCCAATTCGGTGGATGCGTTACTTGGTCGACGAGGCAGGCAGGCGGTCCAGCATCATCTGCATCATGGACTCCATCATTTGCATGCGCTTTTCCATCATCTGATGGCGCTCGGCCATGTTGGTGGGCGTGCCCTTACCACCTTGCATGCCACCCACGCCCTGCATGCCTGCGCCCATCTGCTGCATCATTCCCATACCGTCCTGCATCAGCTTCATGTGCTCGTCCATGAACGCCTGACGTTCTTCTGGCGTTTTGGCCGCCATCATCTTTTCGTGCATCGCTTGCATGGCCTTCATCTGCTCGTCCATCTTGGCCATTCCACCCATTTGCCCCGCACCCGTTGGCTTCGCGGCCGCCTTCATTTGCGAGGGCGCAGGCGATGGGCTTCCTGCAGGGTGATGGGCCTTGTGCTCATCGGCGGTTTGCGCCATCACGCTCAGCGAGGCCGAAGCGATACAAATACCAACCAGGGTATGGCGAATTTTTGACATAGTGTTCTCCTTCTTACGGTGAAAAACCGTCGCAGTCAGCAATCAATAAATCCATCCGCGACGACACAGCACGCTAAAGCAGCGTGTTCTCACTGAGCGGGCTGAATGTCTGTGACAACCATCTTCCCGCCCTCGTTGACGACCATGAACTTGACCTTGTCGCCAGGCTTCACGTTGGACAACAGGCTCTTGTCCTTCGCGGTGAATACCATGGTCATACCGGGCATGTCCATGTGCTTGATTTCACCGTGCTTGATGGTGACCTTGCCAGTGGACTGATCGACCTTCTTGATTTCGCCGTCGGTCATGGATGCCGATGCTTGGGACATATCCATCTTGCCGTGATCCATCATGGTCTGGGCGAAGCTGCCCATGGGCGTTAATGTGCCCATGGCAAGGGCGGAGATAGCAAGAATGTTTTTGATGGTGTTCATGATTTCCTCAGGAATGAGAGTAAAAAAGTGGATTACTTCTTGGCCATTTTGACGGCCCACTTCATGCCGGCCTCGTAATGACCAAGCATCAGGCACGCGAAGTTGACAGTGCCCGCCTTGGCGAATTGCCAGACGATCTCACCTTGCTTGCCAGGGACCAACGTGACCTTGCTGGGCACATCACGACGAATGACCGATCTCATGGAAGAGATTCTGAAGAGCGACCCTGTCAGAAAGCTGTGCGCCAGATTACATATTTGTTATCTGCATGTCGGGAACGCAGAAACTCGTCAATCTCACGTCTACGCCAGATAGCGGAGAGTGACCATGAAGATATTGATCGTCGAAGATGAGCCTAAAACCGGTGAATACCTTCGCCAGGGATTGAGCGAGGCCGGATTTGTGGCCGACCTGGCTCAAAACGGTAGCGATGGGCTGCACCTGGCACTCCAAGGTGAGTACGACCTCGTGATCCTGGATGTCATGCTGCCCGGACTGGATGGCTGGCAGGTGCTGCAGTCCCTGCGCAATCGCGGCTTGCAGATGCCCGTGCTGTTCCTGACGGCCCGGGATCAGGTGGAAGATCGGGTCAAAGGGTTGGAACTGGGCGCTGACGACTATCTGGTCAAGCCCTTTTCATTCGCCGAGTTGCTGGCCCGTGTACGCACAATTCTGCGCCGGGGCCGAGGAGGCACCGAAACCAACACACTGCGCGTGGCTGACCTGGAGCTTGATCTGCTGCGCCGACGGGTCTGGCGGGGTGGCCGCCGCATTGACCTGACAGCCAAGGAATTTGGTTTGCTAGAGTTGCTGATGCGCAGGCATGGAGAAGTGTTGCCTCGCTCGCTGATTGCCTCCCAGGTGTGGGACATGAACTTCGACAGCGACACCAACGTGATCGAAGTGGCGATGCGCAGCTTGCGTCTGAAGATCGACGAAGGCCAGGACGTCAAGTTGATCCAGACCGTGCGAGGCATGGGCTATGTGCTGGAAGCGCCGGAGAGCGTTTAAATGTTCCGGTTCTTTTCGCTTATCCATCGTTTGGCCATCTTTTTCACGATGGTGGCTGCAGCCATGGTGCTGGGGCTTGGAATGTTGTTCCTGGTTCCGACCGAACGCCACTTCCTGGAACTGGATCGAATCACGCTGCAAGACAAACAGCACCTGATCGAGAACATAGTAGTCAATACCAACTCCATCGATGACATCCCATCGCGCTTACGCGAGTCATTGAACAATCACCACGGCTTGTCTGTCATTGTCAAAAACGCTAAAGGGGATGTTCTTTTCAAGACTGAAGGGTTTCAACCTCCAGCCACTTTAGGGCAACGCTGATTAAGGTCCACCGTTGATGGGGGTCAAACGTTATCCGCAGATGAAGCAGCAGACCCTGGCAATGGCCGCAGATCAAGACAACGGATTCGAGCATTCGCGCAAACCCACCCGACGCGAAGATTTCTTGCGGACCATGCAGACAATAGTGCCATGGGCCGCTCTGTGTCAGGTGATAGAGCCGCACTACCCCAAGGCAGGCAATGGCCGCCCGCCCATTGGCCTGGAGCGGATGCTGCGCATCCATTTCCTGCAACACTGGTTCAACCTGGCCGATCTGGCGTGCGAGGAGGCCCTGTATGACAGCGCCAGTCTGCGCCGCTTTGTGGGCATTGACCTGGGTCGCGAACGCGTGCCCGATGCCACCACGCTGCTGAAGTTCCGCAAACTGCTCCATGAGCACAAACTGGGCGAAGCCTTGTTCGCCAAGGTAGGCCAGCAATTGCAGGAGCGGGGCTTCAAGGTCAACACCGGAACCATCGTGGATGCCACCATCATCGCAGCGCCCAGTTCTACCAAGAACGCAGACAAGGCGCGTGACCCCGACATGCATCAGACCCGCAAAGGCCAGCAGTGGTATTTCGGCATGAAGCTGCACATTGGCGTGGACAGTCAAAGCGGGCTGGCGCACAGCGCTGTGGTGACGGCGGCCAACGTGCACGACAAACACCCGCTGCCCGATCTGCTGCATGGCAACGAACAGCGCGTGTACGGCGACTCGGCCTACGCCAGCCAGAAGGCTCTGATCTGGGGCAAGGCGCCCCAAGCCAAAGACTTCACCACCCAGCGCACACGCAGGTGCGGGGTGGTCGATGAAACGCAGCGGTCCAAGAACCGCAACAAGTCCCGCATCCGCGCTCGCGTAGAGCATGTATTCGGGGTGGTCAAACGGCTGTGGGGCTTTGGCAAGGTGCGCTATCGCGGGCTGCAAAAGAACGCCACGCGTGCGTTCACGGCCTTGGCGCTTGCTGGGACAGGTGCGCCCGTAAGGGTTCGAAGGGGGCTCAAAGGCTCCCGAAACAGGCCCTGTGGGGCAAAGCACAGTATCTTTGCGGGCCATTTGACATTCAAATGGCTGTGCGATGGATATGACGTTACTTGTTCAGCATTGCCCTAATGCATGGATCGCCTGCTGGGCAACGCGGCATTGCAGCGCCAATGTGCAGACATCTACGCTGGCATGGCCAGGCAAATACTTGCGGACTGCAAGCAGCCAGTGATCTTGGTCGATTGGAGCGATCTCAAGGCCGATCGCAGTGTGCAGCTGATCCGCGCCAGCTTGGCCTTGCATGGGCGCAGCCTGAGCTTGCTCGAGCAGGTGTACGGCGCCAAGCAGGCGGCCACGCCCCGCACGCATACGCGCTTTCTGCGCCAGCTCAAGGCCATCGTTGGCGAGCGGGCGTGCCCTATCATCGTCACCGATGCAGGCTTTCGTGCGCCCTGGTTTGCCGCCGTGGAAAAACTCGGCTGGCATTGGCTGGGGTGCGCATTCCACTGATGGCGGACAGTGATTCCATTTCCATCGCGGACAGCGTTCCATGCGATGGCGGACACGTTGCGCGGGTGTCCTGAGTGACGCTCNGGACAGCGTTCCATGCGATGGCGGACACGTTGCGCGGGTGTCCTGAGTGACGCTCAAATCGTAGCCGAAGTGTCCGCCATCAGCGTGGAATGGCGGTCGGCGCGGCCGGCTCAGACGGCCTTGGTGAGCTTTCTCATCGACTCGCCCTTGAGGGCTATCTTGTGTGAGCCGTGCACGATGCGGTCCAGGATGGCGTCGGCCAGCGTGGGCTCGTCCAGCCAGGCGTGCCAGGCCGTCACCGGCAACTGGCTGGTGATGAGCGTCGAGCGAGTACCCACCCGGTCGTCCAGCAACTCCAGCAGGTCGTTTCGCTCGTACGCGGCAATCGGCGCGATGCCGAAGTCGTCCAGGATGAGCAGGTCCAGCCGCGCCAGTTGCGCCAGCCGTTTGCCCAGGCTGCCATCGCCGTGGGCCACATGCAGCTCCTGCAGCAGCCGTGGCGCGCGGGTGTAGAGCACCGAGAAGCCCAGGCGCGCAGCCTGCTGCCCCAGTGCGCAGGCAAGCCACGTCTTGCCGCACCCGGTGGCGCCGGTCAGCAGCACGTTGTGGCCATGGCGCAGCCAGTCGCCGCCGGCCAGGCTGCTGATGACCTCCCGGCCCAGGCCCCGGCTGGCGCGCCAGTCGATGTCCTCCAGGCAGGCACTGGAGACCTTCAGGCGGGCCGCCTTCAACAGGCGCTCCAGGCGCTTGCTGTCACGCCAGTCCACCTCGCGCTGCACCAGCAGCGCCAGGCGTTGTTCAAAGGGCAGTTCGCTGGCCGTGATGTGGGTGGCCGCGTCGCTGAGGGCGGCCACCATGCCGTCCAGGCGCAGGGCGCGCAGTTGGTTCAAGGTCTGTTCGTTGAGCATGGTCGTTGGTGCTTTGTTTGTCTGCATCGCGGTGTCAGTGGTAGTAGCCCGGCCCGCGCACGTTCTCGTGCAGCGGCAGACTCGCCTGTGCGGCCATCGGCGCATCCAGCGGCCGCTGGTCCAGGCCGCAGCCCAGGATGGAGGCGATGCTCTTGTAGGACGGTGAGCGAATCGACTGCGCCCGCGCACAGGCGGCCTCCAGCCGGTCAGCCCCGTACTCACGGCCCAGGCGCATGAGGCCCAGACAGGAGCGGTAACCCTGCTCGGGATGCTGGCGGTGCTCCATCTGCCAGCGCACCACGGAGGCGGTGGCCGCGCCCACGCGCTCGCCCCAGGCGATGAGCTTGGCCGGCGTCCACTGCAGGTGCGCCCAGTGCGAGGCCGGCATGTGCTCGGGCGTGGTGGTGTGTGAACCCCGGCGGGGATTGAGGGCGTGGGCGGCCACCCGTTTGCCGCCATGCAGGACTTCGACCGTGCCGGCCGTGATGCGCAACTCCACCGGCTCGCCCACCAGCGCGTGGGGCACCGAGTAGTAGTGGCCATCGAGCTCGACGTGGTAATCGATGTTGACGCGGGCGGGTTTGAAGCGCGCAATGGGCATGCGCACCGGCGGCAGGGGACGCAGGGCTGGCCGGTCGAGTTCGGCGAAGGCGCTGGTGCGGTTGCCCGGCAGCTTCTTGAACGCGCGCTGGTTCAAGTCCACCAGCAAGGCGGCAATCGCCCGGTTGAGCTCGGCCAGGCTGTAGTGGGCCGAGAGTTCTTCGAGCAGGCGGTGCGCGGTGGGCTCGTAGCGGTCGGGGCGGGCCATGAGGGCGCGCGGCTGGTCAGGCACCAGCAGGCGGGGCACGCCGCCGATGAACTCCAGCGTGGCGATGATGCTGGCCGCCCAGTCGGTGGCCTTCTGGCTGGCGGTGGCGCAGGCGTAGGTGTAGTTGGATGCGCCCAGCACGGCCACGAAGACCTGGGCCGGGCGTATCTCGCCAGTGTCGGCATCCACCACGGGAACGGTCTGGCCGGCGTAGTCCACAAAGAGCTTGTCACCGCCCGTGTGGGTCTGGCGCATGGAGCGCTGCAGGCGCCGGGCCCAAGCCTTGTACTTCTCGCAGAAGGCGCTGTACTTGTACGCCTGACCGCTGTGCTGTTGCTGGTATTCCTCCCACAGCAGTTGCAGCGTCACGCCAGGTCGGCACAGTTCGCGGTGGATGTGGGCGTGGTCGGGTTCGAGGTGCCGGGACTCGCGCGCCACCGCTGGCTTGTACAGCCGGGCCTGCAGTTCTTCGTCGTTCAGGCTCTGGGCCAGTGCCCAGTCCACGCCGGCCACGCGCGCGTAGCTGGCTATCTCGCTGACAGTGGATTTGGAGATGCCGAGGGCGGCACCGATTTGACGGGTGCTCAAGGCCCCGCCGTGCAGCAGTTGCAGTGTGTGTCGTAGTTTGCTCATGGTGACCCTGGGTGTGGGCATCGCTAGTTCCGGTCAAAAAACCGGGCAGCGTATGCCGCGTTCGGGTCACTCAGAACACCCTACAGGTGTCCGCCATCAGTTTGGAATGCTGTCCGCCTTCAGCGTGGAATCGTGTCCGCCATCGCATGGAATACGCAGCTGGGGCGTATCCGTGGGCGTGATCTGCTGCGTCCAGCGGACCACCCGCAGGCGCGCTGGGCCAGCTGCCGCAGCGTGTGGGCGCAAGCCACCACCAGGCCGAGCGACCTGGGCGCTTATGAATGCGTGCGCTCGCGCCCCCATGTGTGCCGGCTGGTACTGCTCAAGCACGAGCCCAAAGGCCGGCACAAGCACACGGTGCGCGGCACCCGCGCGCGCAGCAAACACTCACGCAAGAATGCCCGCTCGCAAACCGAGCCGTGGCTGCTGGCCGCCTCATGCTCGCTGCGCCAGCTCAGCGCTGCAGCGATTGCGGCGCGGTACGCGCAGCGCATGCAAATCGAGCCATCGTTTCGCGACACCAAGAATGCGCGTTGGGGTCTGGGCCTGGAGCGCAGCGGTACGCGCACGCCCGAGCGCCTGGCCGTGCTGGTGCTGATCGCCACGCTGGCGCAGTGGGTGCTGTATCTGGTCGGGCAATGGGCCTACGACGGTCAGCAACAACGCCATTGGCAACTGACCAACCGCCGCAGCCGCCCATAGCTGTCGGTGCATCAACTGGGCTGGTTAATCGTTACTGTCCTTGATCCGCCCACCGAGCCACTGTTGCAGATCATTAGCCGCTGGAGCAATCCCAATGCCGCGCTTGAAGTTTGAGGGGAAACCTCAGGATCGGATCCGAAACCGGCCAGAAACATCGACCCGTGGCCGACGCGCAGCGCGCTGCGGACATCTACCGGCGTTCCGTGATGCTGGCGAGTGCACGCTGCTAGATGCAGGATGACGGCATGGGATTCTCGCTCGTTCCGTGTAAGTCGGTGATCGAGCCGCGGCTGGGTCAGCGACTCGTCGGGACGGTTCGCGGCGGTGGGGTGTCATGGGAAATTGGACGGCGGCCTGGGCTGGCCCGAGGTTAGTCAGGCCGACGCCAACAATCCCACAGAATGGATTCCAAGGAATTTTCTGCAGCCCCACCGAGGACAATCAACCGGGGGAATAGAGACGCAGACGCGCGTCGCGTTCTTCAGGGGACTCGCTCCGCAATTCGTTGATTACTTGCTCACGCGTCTTGCCTGGACCTGCTGCATCAGGTGTGCGGATAGGGTAGTTGCTTTCGCCGTAAGAAAGGAGGCCTTGCCGCATGGCAGCCTCGGCTTCTGCTTTGACTTGGGCACGGGTTTTCTCGCTCTTGAAGTGTTCCGGGTGAACGATTACGCCCTTTTCATTGTTGGCAGGATGTTCGTATGCGGCCGAAGCCATCCCTGGAAGGCCCAGGGTAACCACTGCGGCCGCCGCGGCAATCATGGAAGAAAGGGAGAGGCGTTGTTGGATCATGGTTGAAGCTCCTAGCGATGGTGAATAAAACTTGCATCTCTCATGCCTTGCTTGGGCGTTGAGGAGATGTGTTCATCGTAGGGAGCGCACCCCAACAGAATCTAGACAGCCCGATGACATTTTTATCAGGGAGCGGCGCGAGCTGGAGCGCAAGTAGGTGGACCTGTGCGGGGGACAAACGCGGAGGACGGAGGATCTACCACACGGGTAGACAGAAGTCGCCAGTGGATCGGCGCGAGCGAGCCTGTCAGAAAGCCTGTCAGAAATTTTGTGTGTGAGGCATAGCATGTCAACAAGGAGCATGAATGCCACGCAAGACGAAGACGACTGCAGCAGCGGACAAGGCGGCGCAGCCGCAATTCTCAGCCGAGCTGCTGGAGCAACTCATTCCCGGGCCGGTAACGCCGGCCGAACTCGAAGGCATCTTCCAGCAGTTCAAGAAGTCGGTTCTTGAACGAGCGCTGGGCGCCGAGATGAGCCATCACCTGGGCTACGCGCCCGGCCAGGCCAAGCCAGAAGGGGCTGCCGTCAATCACCGCAACGGCAAGAGCGCCAAGACCGTGCTGACCAACGTCGGCGCCTTGCGCATCGACGTTCCCCGCGACCGCGAGGGCACATTCGAGCCCCAGCTCATTGGCAAGCATGAGCGCCGCTTCACCGGCTTTAACGACTTGGATCTCCGCCATGTACGCACGCGGCATGACGGTGCGCGAGATCCAGGGCTTCCTGGCCGAGATGTACTCGGTCGATGTCTCGCCCGATCTCATCAGCAGCGTCACCGACGCGGTGATGAGCGAGGTCTCGGCCTGGCAGACGCGCCAGCTCGAGCCCATGTACCCCGTCGTGTTCTTCGACGCGCTGCGGGTCAAGATACGTGAAGACGCTGTGGTGCGCTCCAAGGCCGTGTATCTGGCGCTGGCCGTGCTGCCCGACGGCAGCCGTGACATCCTGGGGATCTGGATCGAGAACACCGAGGGCGCCAAGTTCTGCGATGTTGCGTGTTCAACGATCTGAAGACGCGCGGAGTCCATGACATCCTGATCTCCGTGACCGATGGCCTCAAGGGCATGCCCGAGGCGCTGCAAGCGGTGTTCCCGGCCACGACGCTGCAGACCTGCATCGTGCATCTGATACGCACCAGCTTGGACTTCGCCAGCGGGAAGGATCGTAAGCTGCTGGCCGCAGCCATTAAGCCGATCTACACGGCCGTGAGCGCAGAGGCGGCCGAGGCCGAACTGGATGCGTTTGCCCAGGGGCCATGGGGCCAGAAATTCCCGACCGTCGTTGGCGCCTGGCGCAGGGCCCGGGACAAGGTCATCCCGTTCTTCGCCTTCCCGCCCGAGGTGCGCAGGGTGATTTACACACCAACGCGATTGAGAGCGTGAATGCGAGGCTGCGCTTTGATCTCAAGACGCGCAGACACTTCCCCAGCGACGACGCGGCCACCAAGCTGATCTGGCTGGCACTGCGCAACATCACCGAGGACTGGGGACGGGCGGCCAACAACTGGAAATCAGCGATGAACCAATTCGCGATCCTCTACGAAGACCGGTTCACGAAATCGAGCACGTAAGATATTCAACTAGCTTCACGATATCGGTGAAGGTTCAATGAGCCTCACACACAGAAATTCGGACACGCCCTGCACAACTGTACGCCAGTGGCTTTCTGCCGCAGGTCTGGATGCCCGACAAGCAGACCCTCGCGCTGCGCCGCCAGGTGGCACACCGTTCACAGATTGATCGTCACCGCACACGCTTGAACAACGAGATCCATGCAGTCCTTGCGGCGCCCTTGATCCCGTCATGTCCGGCAAGCGATCTGTTCGGGCGCAAAGGGCGCGTCTGGCTGAATCAACAGCCGCTTCCAATGGATGAGCGTCTTGCGGTGGAGCAGCGCCTGCGCGAAATCGATCGGCTCGGCGGCGAGGACCTTGCGGCGATCGATCGGCTGTTGTGCGAATCCGTGGTCCAGAACGAGCAACTCAGAAGGCTGTTGACCATCACCGGCGTGAATTGCATCGTTGGTGGTCCTTGTGCTCGTCGGAGCCTTGCGCCAGCACGCCCACGGAGGCGGCGGCGACACAGAGGCCGATCAGGGTATGGCGAATGTGAACCATGATGCATCCTCCTTGCGGTGCAGGGGTTGGCTAGGGCTGCCGCGTCCGACGAGATGGCGCGGTTGTGAATTTGCTCAGCGCACGGGCTGGATGTCCGTGATGATCATCTTCCCGCCTTCCTGGACGACCATGAATTGCACCTTGTCGCCGGGCTTGAGGTTGGTGAGTTGGCCCTTGTCGCGGACGGTAAAGACCATGGTCATTCCGGGCATGTCCAGGTTCTTGATGTCCCCGTGCTTGAGGGTGATCTTGCCGTTGTCCAGATCGACCTTCTTGACCTCGCCATCGGTCATGGATGCGGGTGCGGGAGCCGAAGTCTGGCCTGAATTGGGACTGACCTGTGCATGGCCCGCCAGCGGCAGGGCGGCGCCCATGGCGAGGGCGGAGATGGTGAGCAGACGTTGGATGGTGTTCATGGTGACCTCTGGGTAAATGGATGGATCTATGGGCTGGCCCTGCCATGGCTGGGCCGGCTGTGGTGGGCGCTTCAGGCCATCACTTGCGGCCCACCTTGATGGCGCCCTTCATGCCGGCCTCATAGTGGCCAGGCATCAGGCAGGCAAAGTTCACGGCTCCCGCCTTGGTGAACTGCCAGACGATTTCACCCTGCTTGCCCGGTGCGAGCGTGACCTTGCCGGGTTCGTCGTGCTCCATGTCCGGGAACTTCTTCATCTGCTCCAGGTGCTCCAGCAGTTCCTTCTCGGTGCCTAGGCTGAGTTCGTGCTTGACCTGGCCGACGTTCTTGACAACGAAGCGCACGGTTTCGCCCTGTTTGACCTGAATGTTCGACGGCGTGTAACGCATGTTGTCGCTCATTTCGATGGTGATGATGCGACCGGCCTTGGCGGCAACGCCGGGTTTGCCAATGGCTGTCTCACCCCCGTCACCGTGGCCACCTGCATGGGTGCCGCTGGCGAAGGCTACCCCCGATGTGGCCAGCGCAGCCATAGCGAAGAGTTGAGAAATAGTGGATCGCGTGAATTTCATGGATGGGCTCTCGTTGAAAATTGAAGGAAAAAATCAATGCGCGCCATGCGATGTAGGCTTGCGCACCTTGACTTCGGTCGGCGTTGCAGGCTTGCGAACGCGCGGCATGGACTGGCCGCCCTCTGCGCTGAATCGCGCGGGCTCCGCCATCGGACCGGTGTACTCATACGCCACCGTGCCCTCCGGGTTTTTGTACCAACCCGGGTTCTTATAGTCGCCTGGCTTCTGGTCGCGGCGCACCTTCAGGACACTGAACATGCCACCCATCTCCACCGAGCCGAAGGGGCCTTCCCCGGTCATCATGGGGACGGTGTTGTCCGGAATGGGCATCTCCATCTCGGTCATGTCCGCCATGCCCCGTTCGCCCATGACCATGTAGTCGGGAATCAGGTTGTTGATCTTCTTGGCCACGCCCCGGTGGTCTACGCCAATCATGGTGGGAATGTCGTGACCCATTGCGTTCATGGTGTGGTGGCTCTTGTGGCAGTGGAATGCCCAGTCACCTTCTTCGTCCGCGAGGAACTCGATCTGGCGCATCTGGCCCACGGCCACGTCGGTGGTCACTTCATAGAGACGGGTGCTCTTGGGTGTAGGACCACCATCCGTGCCGGTGACCAAAAACTCGTGACCGTGCAAGTGCATCGGGTGGTTGGTCATGGTGAGGTTGCCGATGCGAATACGCACCTTGTCGTTGAGCCGGACGTTCAAGGAGTCGATGCCAGGAAAGATGCGGCTGTTCCATGTCCACAGATTGAAGTTCGTCATCTCTGCAACCTTGGGCGTCGCGGCCCCTGGCTCAATGTCATAAGCACTGAGCAGGAAGCAGAAATCACGGTGCACTTCGTCGATCAGCGGATGCTTGGCCTTGGGGTGCGTGATCCAGAAGCCCATCATGCCCATGGCCATCTGGGTCATTTCATCGGCATGCGGGTGGTACATGAAGGTGCCCGGGCGGCGCGCCACGAACTCGTAGACGAAGGTCTTGCCCGACTGGATTGCGGGCTGGTTCAATCCCGCCACACCGTCCATGCCATTGGGCAAACGCTGTCCATGCCAGTGGATGCTGGTGTGCTCGGGCAGCTTGTTGGTCACAAAAATGCGAACGCGATCGCCTTCCACCACTTCGATGGTGGGCCCGGGACTCTGGCCGTTGTAGCCCCACAAATGGGCCTTGAAGCCAGGCGCCATCTCGCGCACCACAGGCTCGGCGACCAGGTGAAACTCCTTGACGCCCTGATTCATCCGCCACGGCAGTGTCCAGCCGTTAAGTGTGACCACCGGGTTGTAGGGCCGCCCCGAGTTGGGCACCAGCGGCGCCATGGTGTTCGGGCTGGTCTGGATCACCGGCTCGGGCAATGCCGCCATGGCCACGCGGCTCACCGAGCTGGCCGCGACCGCTCCGCCTGCGATGCCCGCATATTTGAAAAAATCTCTTCTGGATGTCATGACATGAATCTTTGCTTTAGTGGCCCGCATCGCCCGCACTGGGCGCGCTGGACGTGACTGACAACGTGGTGTTGGTGGGGCGCCCGATCACGGATGCCTGTATGGCGGCATCGGCCAGCCAGAACTGCTGTTGCGCATCAATGGCGGCCGTGACGGCGCTGATCTGCTCGCGCGCGTCGG
This sequence comes from Acidovorax sp. JG5, assembly GCF_017939685.1. Lineage (NCBI taxonomy): Bacteria > Pseudomonadati > Pseudomonadota > Betaproteobacteria > Burkholderiales > Comamonadaceae > Acidovorax > Acidovorax sp. JG5. The sequence goes on along the minus strand of NZ_JAGKSE010000024.1, from coordinate 3,998 downwards.
CCAATAGCTCAAAGACGCTGATCAACATGCCGTTGTAGCGAAGCTGGTTTTCCTCCGAGATCACCTTGCGCAGCGGCACGACTTCATCGCGGTGGTGACGCGCCACGTCGTAGGCGGTTCGATAGGCCGAATAGCTCTCGCGCAGGTTGGAGCCGGCAGAGCGCACGGTGGCTTCGAGCTGGTTGGCCGCAGCCAGGCTGCGTGCATTCATCGCATCGCGCTGCATCCCACCCCAATCGAAGAGGGGTAGACGCACGTCGATTTCCCAGCCGCGCGCAGTAGAACGAGTGCCCTCAGCGTTGTCAAAGGTCGTGTTGCGACGCCCGGTGAGTTCGATATCGGTGAAGCTGGTCACCATGTTCAGACCCTGGGCCTTGACGGCCTCATTGAGCGCGGATTGGGCCAAGCGGATATCCAGACGCGCCTGGGTTGCTTGCAAGGCGACCGTCTGCGGCTCCATTGGCTGTTTAGGTAGCTCCGGCAATCGCTCCGGCAGCTTAAGCGTTTGTTCCTGCGCCTCATCTAGCCCCAGCAGTCGCACCAGTTCTTCGCGGCTGGCCGTTGCCTGGTGCTGCGCTGCGCTCAGCCGGGTGGCGGCATCGGCGTAGAAAGCTTGCTCCCGTGCACGGGTAATCCGGTTGAAGTTGCCCGCCGCCTGCATGCGCTTGGCCAGTTCCGCTCCTGCTTCCGCGCTGTCATAGACCTGCTTGGCATATTTGAGCGTTTGTTGCGCGGCCACGGCCCGCACCCAGGACTGGCGCACACGGGTGATCTGATCCACCACATCACTGGTCAGACGCAATTGCGCTTGCTCAATGCGCCGGGTAGCGCCGCCGTGCCGTGCGGGAAGCGTCAAAAGATCCAGCAAGCCGAAGGACAAAGCGCGCCCAAACTCCAGCTCATCGCCTGCGACCATGCGCTCAAAACTGAAAATGGGGTTGGCAATCCGCCCGGCCTGCGCGGCATCCGCCGACTCTGCCCAACCCTGCGCCAGAAGGGTCTGCAGGGATGGGCTGTTCACCAAGGCCAACTGGACAGCATCTTTCTGCTCCAAAGGCTGCGCCAGCAAGGCTTGAGCGGCCTGCGCACGCTGGTCGCGTTCATCCAGGGTACGAGCCAACGCGAGCTTGCCCCCGGTAAAACTGCCAGCTTCGTCGTTGACGCGATTGATGTTCTGATCCAGGCTGACGCTGGCACATCCCGTCAGCACTGCCAATCCGAGTGCGGACAGAGCCAATTTGGCATGAGTGGCACGCAAAGGCATCATGGTTTTCCTCCCCCGTGATGGCCCGTGTGGGGATCGCTAGCAGGAGCAGCATCCTTGGCGGACGCGGGCTCGCCCGACTTGATTTCCTTAGCATAGGCGCGCCAGCCGCCAATCTGGCCCACACGATCATTGGCTTCGCGCCAGGATTGCACCGGTTGATCCGCATAGCCCTGATAAGCCCCGATAGGGGACGCGTATTGCAACGTTGCCAGCGGTGCAGGCTTGGGAGCCTCGGTATCTGCTGGAGCTTGTGCGAAAGCTGCCCCCGCAAACAACACCAGTGTCGAAGGCAACAGAGCCCTGAAGGGCGGCAGGTAACTGGAAGTGAGCATGGTCTCCTCTAAAAGAATCTTTGATCTCATGATGTGGAGATTCTGGAGAGACCACCCTTTCATTCAGATGTTCTGAAAATTACATTGTTGTTATCTACCTGTCAGAACGCCTCAAACTTGGCAAACTCTCGCCAAAGCATTGAACGGAAGCGCACACGTGAAAATATTGATCGTCGAAGACGAGCCCAAAACGGGTGAGTACCTGCGTCAGGGTTTGACAGAAGCTGGATACATTTCCGACCTCGTGCCCAACGGCGCGGATGGCCTGCATATGGCCCTGCAGGGCGAATATGACCTGCTGATCCTGGATGTCATGCTGCCTGGCCTGAATGGCTGGCAAGTGCTGCAAGCCCTGCGTGACCGGGGGATCGGAATGCCCGTCCTGTTCCTGACTGCCCGCGATCAAGTGGAAGATCGTGTCAAAGGACTGGAACTCGGGGCCGACGACTACCTTGTCAAGCCGTTCTCGTTTGCCGAGTTACTGGCCCGGGTACGCATCATCCTGCGGCGCGGCCATGCAGGCAACGAGAGCACCACGCTGCGAGTGGCCGACCTGGAACTGGATTTGCTGCGCCGCAGGGTATCCCGCAACGGCAAGCGTATCGATCTGACGGCCAAGGAATTCGGCCTGCTGGAGCTACTGATGCGCCGACACGGTGAAGTGCTGCCACGGTCCCTGATCGCCTCGCAGGTGTGGGACATGAACTTTGACAGCGACACCAACGTCATCGAAGTGGCGATGCGCCGCCTGCGCATGAAGATCGATGAAGGCCAACCCCTCAAGCTCATCCAGACCGTGCGCGGCATGGGCTATGTGCTGGACGTGCCAGAGGAAGAATAGGTGGAGTCGAAACTGCGTTTGGGCAAGCTTTCGCTGACCCGTCGCCTCACCCTGTTCTTCACCGTGGTGGCAACTGCTGTGGTGCTTGGGTTGGGAGGTCTTTTTCTGGTGGAAATTGAGCAGCATTTCGTCGAACTGGACCGGATGGCTCTGCAGGAAAAGCGGCATTTGATCGAGGAAATTCTTGGCAATGCCAACTCAGTGGACGACGCAAGCTTGCGCTTGAGCGAAGCTTTGAACTATCACCATGATCTCTATGTCCTGGTGCAGAACCCCCAGGGAGAGCGCATTTTTCAATCGTCAACATCCAACCTCAATGTGCAAAGCGGCGATGCCCTGAGTACCGAGGAGACGAGTGTTTTCGGGGTTTTGCGTCACCACGATACCGAGTTCCACACATTGAGCTTTGGAACTGCCCCGGCTTACTCCGCATCAGCGTTGCAGGTGTTGATCGCAGCGGATACAAAACACCACACCCAATTCCTCACTGAGCTGCGCAGCAGTCTGGCGTTCTACGTGATCGCGGCCATCATCGTGTGTGGGCTACTGTCGTGGCTCGCGGCGCGTCAAGGACTGGCGCCTCTGCGTGAAATGAAGTCACGCGCAGCCGTGGTCACAGGTCAGAAATTGTCCGAGCGCATGCCAGTTGAGGCCGTGCCGGTGGAAATGGCCGATCTGGCGCAAGAGCTGAACCGCATGCTGGACCGCCTGCAGGAGGACTTCCAGCGCCTTACCGATTTCGCGTCGGACCTCGCGCACGAGCTGCGCACCCCCATCAGCAACCTGCTGACGCAGACGCAGGTGGCGCTGACGACCAAGCGCGATGCCGCGACGTACCGCGACATCCTGGCCTCCAATGCCGAGGAATTTCAGCGTTTGGCACGCATGGTGTCCGACATGCTGTTCCTAGCCAAGACCGAGCGCGGCGTGGATCTGCCGCACAAGGAGCGGTTTTCCGCCCGCCAGGACGCGCTGGCGCTGCTGGAGTTCTACGAGGCCGTGGCCGAGGAAAAACGCATCCGGCTCCAGTTGAAAGGAGACGGCGAGGTCGAAGGCGATCGCCTGATGTTCCGCCGTGCGGTGAGCAACCTGCTGTCCAATGCCCTGCGTTACACGCCCGAGGCCGGCGACATCACCATCCGTATCACCAGCACGGCACAAACCACGACAGTGGCCGTGGAGAACACTGGAACCGACATCGATGCCAAGATCCTGCCCCGGCTGTTCGACCGCTTCTACCGAGCCGATGCTTCCAGGGCCCATCCGGACTCCGATGGCTCCGGGCTGGGCCTGGCCATCACACGTGCCATCGCTGAGGCCCACGGCGGTAGCGTCACGGCGACGTCGGGCGACGGGCGAACCTGCTTCACCTTGATGTTTCCTCACCGTGGCTCACAGCCATCAAGCTGACAACAATCTCATCTGGCTGTCCGGATTCTGTTGGGGTGCGCTCCCTACGATGAACACATCTCCTCAACGCCGACCAAGGCATGAGAGATGCAAGTTTCGTCCACCTTCTTCCTTAGGAGCTTCAACCATGACCCAACAACGCCTCTCC
>NZ_JAGKSE010000023.1:0-45789 GCF_017939685.1 Acidovorax sp. JG5 | reverse complement strand
ACGCCGGGGGTCGCGGGTTCGAGTCCCGTCCACTCCGCCAGATCAAAACCGCTGCAGTCGCAAGGCTGCAGCGGTTTTTTTTATGGGCAATTTGTTCAACAAAGATCCCGCAGCCTTTGCAGCTCCAGGATTTGAACCAAATACGCTTGCAGCGCTTTATGGGTAAGCGCTGGCAGCTATAAATACAGTAGCATTTGTGTTCAGCGAGGAGCCAGACGAATGGCACCATCCAGACGAATTACCTCGCCGTTGAGCATGTCGTTTTCAAAGATGTGCTGCACCAGCTTGGCATAGTCCTGCGGCGTGCCCAGGCGGCTGGGGAAGGGCACGCCAGCGGCCAGCGCGTCCTGCACTTCCTGCGGCATGCCAAACAGCATGGGCGTGCCGAAGATGCCGGGGGCGATGGTCATGTTGCGGATGCCGCTCCTGGCCAAGTCGCGGGCGATGGGCAGTGTCATGCCCACCACGCCGCCCTTGGAGGCGGAATAAGCGGCCTGGCCAATCTGGCCGTCATAGGCCGCCACGCTGGCGGTGGAAATCAACACACCGCGCTCGCCGGTGGCCTCGGGTTCGTTCTTGCACATGGCCTCAGCGGCCAGGCGGATCATGTTGAAGCTGCCAATCAGGTTGACCGTGATGGTCTTGCTGAACACGGCCAGCGCATGCGCGCCGTTCTTGCCAACGGTTTTCTCGGCGGGGGCGATGCCAGCGCAGTTCACCAGGCCCATCAGCTTGCCCAGCGATACCGCCTTGGCTACCACGGCCTGGCCGTCGGCCTCGTTGCTCACATCGCACTTCACGAAGGCGCCGCCAATTTCCTGGGCCACGGCCTCGCCTTTTTCTGCCTGCATGTCGGCAATGACCACAGTGCCGCCCTGCGCGGCCAGCATGCGCGCCGTGCCTTCGCCCAAGCCCGACGCGCCGCCGGTCACGATGAATACCTTGCCCTTGATTTCCATGTTCTGTCTCCAGTGAGTGACGTTGACGTTCACGTCAATTATCACCGAAGGATTCACGCCCCGACGGGCAAAAAAATGCCCGGGCAGTGCCGGGCAGGATTCGAATGCCCCTCAAAAGGGGGTGTTCGCAGGGGCTGGTTTATTGAAAACCCACGCGGTCCAGCATTTGCTGCACCTTGGTGATGTTGGCACCCACCGCGCTGATCGGAATGGTTTCGCTCTTGAAAGGCTGGCCCTGCGTCATGGCCTTGAGCGCCGGATTTTCGATGTTCAGCCCTTTGGCTGCAGGCCATTCATTGTTGCCATTGGCAAAATAATTTTGCGCATCGGCGCTGGCCAGGTATTCAAGAAACTTCACGGCGTTGGCCTGGTTCTTGGCATGGCGGGCCACGGCGCCGCCGGCAATGTTCATGTGCGTGCCCCAGGACTGCTGGTTAGGAAACACCACGCCCACCTTGTTGACCACGGCCACATCTTCGGGCTTGTTGGAGCGCATCATGCGCGCCAGGTAATAGCTGTTGGTGACGGCAATGTCGCACTCACCAGAAGCCACGGCCTTGATCTGGTCGGTGTCGCCGCCCTTGGGCGCGCGGGCCAGGTTGGCCACCATGCCCTTGAGCCAGGCCTCGGCCTTCTGTTCGCCAAGGTGTTCTGTCACGGCGCCAAACAGGCTCAGGTTGTAAGGGTGCGAACCCGATCGAATGCACAGCTTGCCCTTGTTCTTGGGATCGGCCAGTTCTTCATAGGTATCCACATCGCTTTTTTGAACCCTGACCTTGTTGAACACAATCAGTCGCGCACGGGTGGACAGGCCAAACCACGAGATGCCGCCATCGGCGGCCGGCAGGCTGCGCAAGTTGGCGGGAATGGCGTCTTCGAGCACCTTGGAGCGGATTGGTTGGAACAGGCCGTCCATTTCTCCCCGGTAAAGCCGGGCTGCATCCACCAGCAGGATCACATCTGCGGGCGATGCCGAGCCTTCTGCTTTCAGCCGCGCCAGAATGCCCGCATCGTCCGCGTCCACCCGGTTGATCTTGATGCCGGTGGCCTTGGTAAAGCCGGTGTACAGGGCTTCATCGGTGGAATAGTGGCGCGCCGAGTAAAGGTTGACCACCTGTTCCTGGGCGATGGCGGCACCCGCTGCAGCAGCCAGGGCACAGGCGGTGAGCAGGGCTTTGACGGTCTTCGACATGGAATACATCTCTGGAGGTTGGAAACGATGGATGTTAAGGCAAACGCGAATTATTCGCAATAATCCATGCTCCGAGTCAGTGCATACCTAGCCGGAGCAGGCCTGGCCCCCGTGGATGCGCAGGCTACGGGTCTTCGGGTTGCCACGCGGTGGCGGTAGTATCCGGTAACAACTCAACGCCTTCCTTGCTTGCCCGAGGTGAGTGCGCACTGCCGAATGGACAAGACAAACCTCTCCGAAAGCGACATCTGCGACAAATTCATCCGGCCCGCCATGGTGGACGCGGGATGGAGCGGTCAGGACCAGATCTTCCGTGAATACCCCTTGCGCGCCGGGCGTGTCGTGGTGCGCGGCAGCAAGGCCTATCGCGACAAGAGCACGGTGCTGCGCGCCGACTACGCGCTGTTCTACAAGGCCAACATTCCGCTGGCTGTCGTTGAAGCCAAAGACAACAAGCACGCCATTGGTGCCGGCATGGGGCAGGCCCTGCAATACGCCCAGTTGCTGGATGTGCCATTCAGCTTTGCCAGCAACGGCGACGGCTTTGTGTTCCGCGATGCCACCCTGGCCACCGGCGTGCTGGAGCAAAACCTCAGCCTCGAAGAATTCCCCTCGCCGCAAGAGCTGTGGCGCCGCTACTGCGCCTGGAAAGGCTGGACTGCCGAGCAAAGCCGCGTCGCCGGTTTTGACTACGCCCCCAACAAAACCCCGCGCTACTACCAGCTCAACGCCGTCAACCGCGCGGTCGAAGCCATTGCCGCAGGCCAAAACCGCGTGTTGCTGGTCATGGCCACCGGCACGGGCAAAACTTACACCGCCTTCCAGATCATCTGGCGCCTGTGGAAGAGCGGCGCCAAAAAGCGCATCCTGTTCCTGGCCGACCGCAACATCCTCATCGACCAGACCATGGTCAACGACTTTCGCCCCTTCAAGGGCGCCATGGCCAAGCTCAGTCCCCATGCCAAGGGCGTGGAACGCGTCGATGCGCAGGGCACCGTGTCGGTTGAAGACGTTCAGCTCGCCGTCAACAAAACCACCAAACTGGTGGACAAAAGCTACGAGATTTACCTCTCGCTCTACCAGGCCGTCACCGGCACCGAGGAAGAGCGCAACATCTACAAGCAGTTCAGCCCCGACTTTTTCGACCTCATCGTGGTGGACGAATGCCACCGAGGCAGCGCCGCCGAAGACTCTGCCTGGCGCGACATCCTCACCTACTTTGCCAGCGCCACGCAAATCGGCCTGACCGCCACGCCCAAGGAAACCAAGGACGTTTCCAATACTGATTACTTTGGTGAACCCGTCTATACCTACAGCTTGAAGCAAGGCATTGAAGACGGCTACCTGGCCCCCTACAAGGTCATCCGCGTCGATCTGGACAAAGACACCTTCGGCTGGCGCCCCACGGCGGGCATGACCGACAAACACGGCCACGCCATCGAAGACCGCATCTACACCGGCGCCGACATGAACCGCAAGCTCGTGCTGGAGCAGCGCGACATGGCCGTGGCCGCCAAGATCACCGAATATTTGAAGGCCACCGACCGCTACGCCAAGACCATCGTGTTTTGCGAAGACATCGACCATGCCGCCCGCATGCGCCAGGCCCTGAGCAACGCCAACGCCGACCTGTGCGCCACCCAGCCCAAATACGTGGTGCAAATCACCGGCGACAACACCGAAGGCAAGCTGGAGCTCGACAACTTCATCGACCCCGAAAAAACCTACCCCGTCATCGCCACCACCTCCAAGCTCATGAGCACCGGGGTCGATGCGCAAACCTGCAAGCTCATCGTGCTCGACCAGGGCATCAAGTCGATGACCTTGTTCAAGCAGATCATTGGCCGTGGCACCCGCCTGCGCGAAGACCTGGGCAAAACCTGGTTCACCATCCTCGACTTCAAGCGCGCCACCGAGCTGTTTGCCGACAAAGACTTTGACGGCGAGCCCGTGCAAATCTACGAACCCGGCAGCGGCGAGCCCGTGGCCCCGCCCGATGCGCCCGCGATCTCCGATCCATCCCAACCCGTTCAGCCTGTCGAAGGCCCGGCGCACGACCCGCTGGGCCCCTTCGCGGGCGGCAGCGGCGCAGCGGACGGCCCCAAAAAATACATCCTCGGCAACAACGTCACCGTGATGATTGCCCGAGAGCGCGTGCAATACCTCAACGCCCAGGGCCAGCTCATCACCGAAAGCCTGCGCGACTACACCCGCATCAACCTGAAGAAGCGCTTTGACTCGCTCGACCAGTTTTTGCAGGCCTGGCAGCAGGCCGACCGCAAGGCCGCCTTGCTGCAAGAACTGGAAGGGCAGGGCGTGCTGCTCGAAGCCCTGGCCGACGAGGTGGGCAAAGACTTGGACCCCTTCGATTTGCTGCTGCACGTCGCCTACGACCAGCCCCCGCTCACCCGCCGCGAGCGCGCACGCCGCGTGCAAAAGCGCAACGTCTTCACCCAATACGGCCCCGTGGCGCGCAAGGTGCTGGAGGCGCTGCTCGACAAATACGCCGACGAAGGCATCGCCACCATCGAGAGCAACGACGTCTTCAAGATCCAGCCCTTCTCCGACCTGGGCAGCCCCTCGGAACTGGTGCGCAGCTTTGGCGGCCGCCCGCAATATCTGAGTGCGCTACAAAACCTGGAGCGCGAGCTGTACGCTACACCCCCGGCTGCTTGACCGTGGCAGCCTAATCACTCTGTTTTTGATAGCTGCTAGCGCTTATCCCATAAGCGCTAGAGCCCATTTTTGCTCAAAGTCTGCAACCCATGTCCAACCTCACCCCCGTCATCAAATCCATCCAGGACATCATGCGCCAGGACAGCGGCGTCGATGGCGACGCCCAGCGCATCAGCCAACTCACCTGGCTGCTGTTTTTGAAGGTGTTTGATGCGCTCGAAGAAGAGCTCGAACTCACGCGCGACCACTACCAAAGCCCCATCCCCGAGGCCATGCGCTGGCGTGCCTGGGCCGCCAACCCCGAAGGCATCACCGGCGATGCACTGCTCGATTTTGTCGATAACCAGCTCTTTGCCACCCTCAAAAGCCTCAGCGCCGACCCCGCGCGCAACCCGCGCGGCTACGTCGTGCGCGGCGTGTTTGAAGACGCCTACAACTACATGAAAAGCGGCCACCTGCTGCGCCAGGTGGTCAACAAACTGGGCGCCATCGACTTCAACCGCCAGTCTGAACGCCACCAGTTCAACGACCTCTACGAAAAAATCCTCAAAGACTTGCAAAGCGCCGGCAACGCGGGCGAGTTCTACACCCCCCGCGCCGTCACCCAGTTCATGGTGGACATGGTCAACCCGCTACTCGGCGAGGTGGTGCTCGACCCGGCCACGGGCACGGGCGGCTTTCTCGTCTGCGCCATCGAGCATTTGCGCAAGCAGGTGCGCAACGCCGACCAAGAGGCGGTTTTGCAAAACAGCATTCGCGGCGTCGAGAAAAAGCAGATGCCCCACATGCTGTGTGTCACCAACCTGCTGCTGCACGGCATCGAGGTGCCCAGCAACATCCGCCACGACAACACCCTGGTGCGCCCCCTGCGCGACTACACCGCCGCCGACCGCGTGGACGTGGTGCTCACCAACCCGCCCTTTGGCGGCGTGGAAGAGCCCGGCATCGAACAAGGCTACCCCGCCGACGTGCGCACCAAAGAGACCGCCGACCTGTTTTTGGTGCTCATCAAGCACATCCTCAAAGCCAACGGCCGCGCCGCCCTGGTGCTGCCCGACGGCACCCTGTTTGGCGAAGGCGTCAAAAGCCGCATCAAAGAGCAACTGCTGCAAGAGTGCAACCTGCACACCATCGTGCGCCTGCCCAACGGCGTGTTTGCGCCCTACACCGGCATCAAAACCAACCTGCTGTTCTTCACTAAAGGCCAGCCCACGCAGCACGTCTGGTACTACGAACACCCGTACCCGCCGGGCGTCAAAAACTACAACAAGACCAAACCCATCCGCATCGAAGAATTCGACGCCGAGAAAGCCTGGTGGGGCAGCGAGGCCGATGGCTTTGCCGCCCGCGTGGAAAACGAGCGCGCCTGGCGGGTCAATCTGGAGCAAATCAAGGCCGCCAACTGGAACCTCGACCAGAAGAACCCCCACGTCGGCGAACAAACCAGCCACGACCCCGAGGTGCTGCTGGCCGACTACGCCCGCCTGCAGGCCGAGGCCCAGGCGCTGCGCGACGAACTCAAGGGCATCCTGGCGCAGTCGCTGGGTTGAAAATAACCAAGTAGGTTAAAATTCATGGAAAAGAGCACACCGCATTGCAAGCTGACCGTCGTTCAGGGTTTGGTTCAGGCCGGTGCCGTGCGTGCCACGGGTAGCGCATTTGTCGGTGCGCGTGAACTGGGCATCAACGACCTTGCGGGCATGTGCGCCGTGGTCATGTCGCTGACCAGTGCCGACTTTTACAAAAGCATGACGACCCATGCAGGCCACCGAATCTGGCAAGACGTGTACCGCGCACGCACGGCCTGGGGCCAGGCGGTGTATCTGAAACTGACCGTCATTGACGATGTATTGATTGTTTGCTTCAAGGAGCTCTGACATGAAATGTCCCGTGTGCGGCGCCGCCGAACTGATTCATGACACCCGTGACGAAACCTATACCTACAAAGGCGAAACCACGGTGATTCCGGCCGTCACCGGTGATTACTGCCCCGCGTGCAGCGAGGTTTTGCTAGACCGCGAGCAGGGCGACCGCTACAGCGAACTGGTGGGCGCTTTCCAGCGCCAGGTCAACGCGGCCTTCGTCGCCCCCGGCTACATCACCGAGGTGCGCAAAAAACTCGCCCTCGACCAGCGCGAAGCCGCCGAAATATTTGGCGGCGGCGTCAACGCTTTCTCGCGCTATGAAACCGGCAAAACCAAGCCCCCGCTGGCGCTGGTCAAGCTGCTGAAAGTGCTGGACCGCCACCCGGAACTGCTCGCCGAAGTGCGGTCTTGAAGCAGTGGGGGGCCACAACACGTTTCCAATGAAAAACAGTCGTTTCTCATTTGAAAACATCCCCGTCGCTTTCCGAGCTGCTGCTCCCCCAGCAATAGCGGCGCAAGGTGCTGGCGTTTGTTTTTATGCAAAATCGGGCTCTAGCCCATACAGATCAAGCGCATGCTGCTATCAAATTTAGATTTACTGGCCACCGCCCCCGGCGGCGTGGCGCGTCTGCGTGAACTCATCCTGACCCTGGCCGTGCAAGGCAAGCTGGTGCCGCAAGACCCGGCCGATGAACCGGCGGGTGTGCTGCTGCAGAAGATTCGGGCGGAGAAGGATCGGCTGATTGCCGAGGGGAAATCCAAGCGGGACAAGCCGCTGGCGGAGATTGCGGAGGAGGAAAAGCCGTTTGAATTGCCGCAGACATGGGAGTGGGCACCGCTCGGCGAGGTAGTGGAAATAGTTCGAGGAATTACTTTTCCGGCCAATGAAAAGACCAAAGAAGAAGCGCCTGGTCGAATTGCCTGCTTGCGAACAGCGAACGTTCAAGAGCAGATTGAATGGGATGACCTGTTGTTCATCGCTGAATCGTTTGTTGGCCGAGAAGACCAAAAGCTTCAATTGCATGACATCGTTATGTCGATGGCGAACAGTCGTGAGTTGGTCGGCAAAGTGGCATTGGTGAAGCAAATTCCGCATTCCCAGGCAACTTTCGGCGGTTTTCTTGGGGTGTTGCGCCCATGGCAGCTGGAGCCACGTTTTGTCATGGCCTTATTGCGCACACCGTATGCGCGTTCGACGTTAATCGACAGTGCAAGCCAAACAACCAACATTGCCAACGTTTCGCTTGGTAAGTTGCGGCCTCTCGCTTTTCCAGTCCCACCCCTCGCCGAACAATCCCGCATCGTCACCCGCGTCGAAGAACTCATGCGCCTGTGCGATGCGTTACAGGCCAAGGGCCAGCTGCAGGCCACGCAACACGCCCAACTGGTCAGCACCCTGCTGGGCACGCTCACCGCCAGCGCCACGCCCGAAGAGCTGGCCGAAAACTGGCAGCGCGTGGCCCAGCACTTTGACCTGCTGCTGGACCGCCCAGAAGCCATCGACGCCCTGGAGCAAACCCTGCTGCAACTGGCCGTGCGCGGCCTGCTCGTGCCCCAAGACCCCACCGACGAACCCGCCAGCATCCTGCTGGCCCGCATGTGCACCGAAAAAGACCGCCTCATCGCCATCGGCCAGATCAAACGCGACAAACCCCTGCCGCCCATCACCGACGAGGAAAAGCCGTTTGAGTTGCCGGTGGGGTGGGAGTGGGTGAGGTTGGGTGAAATCGTGCTGATATCCAGCGGCGTGACATTGGGTCGTAAGACTGCAATCCCTTCGCCTGTTTCATTGCCGTATTTGCGCGTGGCGAACGTTCAGCGCTGGCACTTGAATCTATCGTCCATGAAGGAGGTCGTTATAGACCAGAGCGAGTTGGCCCGCTTTCAGCTTCTCAACGGCGATTTGCTCATCACGGAGGGGGGTGATTGGGACAAAGTGGGGCGCACTGCCATCTGGCGTGACGAGCTGCAAACATGTTTGCACCAAAACCATGTGTTCAAGGCGCGAGGGATTTCTACAGTCTGGAACCCTATATGGGCCGAGTTGTATTTGAATTCAGCGGTTGCGCGTGCCTACTTTGCTTCATCTGCGAAGCAAACCACAAATCTGGCTTCCATCAACATGACGCAGTTGAAGGATTGCGCGTTTCCTGTGCCTCCCTTGGCCGAACAATCCCGCATCGTCGCCCGCGTCACCGCCCTGCGCCGCCTGTGCGCCGACCTGCGCCAGCGCCTGGCCGAGCGCGAGGCCGTGCAGGCCCGTCTGGCCGAGGCGCTGGTGCACGAGGTGTCTTTGGCGTGAGACAGCAACAATAAAACCCGCCACGCCACGAAGCGTGCGGGTTTTGCGGTGTTTGGAGGCGGGCTGAAGCGCGGCGCCGATTTTTTGGCCTGCCCGGAGGGACTCGAACCCCCGACCTATAGCTTAGAAGGCTATTGCTCTATCCAGTTGAGCTACGGGCAGATGGATGTGGTGCAGGGCGCCTGGGCAGCGCCCCGAGGGGGTGAATCATACCCGGCGTGGGGCCTGCTTTATGCGCGGGGCCGCGCACATGGCCGGGGGGCGGTGATTGCAGTTATAACGATGCATCCATCCACCGCTGGCGACTTTCGCCCCATCAGCCATGCCGCACAGCCTGAACCTGATCAACACCATTGCGTCCGCGCTGGGCCTGGCGCTGGTGTTGGGTTTTCTGGCCACGCGTGTGCGGTTGCCGGCGCTGGTGGGCTACCTGTTGGCGGGTGTGGTGATTGGCCCGTATACCCCCGGTTTTGTGGCCGATGCCGCCATGGCCAGCCAGCTGGCCGAAATCGGCGTGATGCTGCTGATGTTTGGGGTGGGCCTGCATTTCTCGCTGGGCGACCTGCTGGCGGTGCGCAAGATTGCCGTGCCTGGCGCGGTGGTGCAGATCATGGTGGCAACCGCCTTGGGCATGGCGGTGGCTTGGGGGTGGGGTTGGAACCTGGGCGGCGCGCTGGTGTTTGGCATTTCGCTGTCGGTGGCCAGCACGGTGGTGCTGCTGCGCGCGCTGGAAACCCTGGGCATTCTCGACACCTACACCGGGCGCATCGCGGTGGGCTGGCTGGTGGTGGAAGACCTGGCCATGGTGCTGGTGCTGGTGTTGCTGCCGCCGCTGTCGGGTGTGCTGGGCGGCAATGCTGCCGCAGCCACGTCGGCCAGCATCTGGCAAACGCTGGGGTGGACGCTGCTGCAGGTGGGCGGGTTTGTGGCGCTGATGCTGGTGGTGGGGCGGCGGGTGTTTCCGTGGGTGCTGTGGCAGGTGGCGCGCACGGGTTCGCGTGAGTTGTTCACGCTGTGCGTGGTGGCGGCGGCGGTGGGCATTGCGTTTGGCTCGGCCGCGCTGTTTGGGGTGTCGTTTGCGCTGGGGGCCTTTTTTGCGGGCATGGTGATGCGCGAGTCCGAGTTCAGCCACCGCGCAGCGCAAGAGTCTTTGCCGCTGCGCGATGCGTTTGCCGTGCTGTTTTTTGTGTCGGTGGGCATGCTGTTCAACCCTTCGGTGATGTGGGAGCGGCCGCTACAGGTGCTGGCGGTGGTGGCCATCATCATCGTGGGCAAGTCGCTGGCGGCGGCTGCGCTGGTGCTGGTGTTTCGGTATCCGCTGCACACGGCGCTGACGGTGTCGGCCAGCCTGGCGCAGATTGGGGAGTTTTCTTTCATCCTGGTGGGGCTGGGTGCCTCACTGGGCTTGTTGCCGCCCGAGGGCGCCAGCCTGGTGCTGGCCGGTGCGCTGATTTCGATTGCGCTCAATCCGCTGGTTTTTCGGGCCATAGCGCCCTTGCAGAAATGGCTGCTGGCGCGCTCGGCCTTGGCGCGGCGGCTGGAGCAGCGCGACGACCCGCTGGCCGAGTTGCCCACCAGCACGGACGAGCGCTATCTGGCGCGCCAGGTGGTGCTGGTGGGCTATGGCCGCGTGGGGCGGCGCGTGGCCAGCGCGCTGGCCGCGCACGATATTCCGCTGGTGGTGGCCGAGCAAAACCGTGAACTGGTGGAAAAGCTGCGCGCACAGGGCATGGCGGCCGTGTTTGGCGACGCGGTAGACCCTGCGGTGTTGATCCAGGCCCACATCGCTCGCGCCTACATGCTGGTGATTGCCACGCCCGACACGCTGAATGTGCAGCAGATCATTGCCACGGCGCGCATGCTCAACCCCACCATCGAGACCGTGGTGCGCAGCCACGGCGAAGAAGAGGCGCACCGGCTCGAAAAAGAATGCGGCAGCACGGTGTTTCTGGGCGACGAAGCCCTGGCCCAGGCCATGGCAGGCCATGTACTGGCCCGCGCGGTTGCCCGGGGATTCAGTGCAACGGCGCCGGGGGCGCTGCATGAATCGGCTTGACTTGGCTGGATTTATAGCAAAATTGGCCTGTAGCGCTTGTGTATTAAGCGCTAGATGCTATCTTTTTTGATGTGGTTGCTGTCTGCCAGAGCGCGGCGTTTCAACACCCTTATTCGTCGCTGTCTTCAAAAACCAGTGAAGGCACCGTCATGACGCGGGCCGTGCTGGCCAGGTCGTCGATCAGGCGGTTGGCGAAGAAGCTGCTTTGGGTGTCGGGCTCCAGGGCCGCCACGGCCAGGTTGGCCAGGCCCTGGTTCAGCGGCACATAGAAGCTGCCGGCGGGCACGTCGATGGCGCGGCGCACGGGGGTTACCTGGATGCGAATGGTGCCGTCGCTGCCCGCGACGGTGCCGCGCACATCGGCGCGTTCGGTGGTTTCGCGGGCGGTTTCGCTGTAGGTGTCGGCCAGCACACCACCGGGTTCGGCGATGCGCAGCACCTGCACACCCAGCAGTTGCAGCCGCTCGACCGCCATGGTGGCGCTGGCCGCCAGCCAGTAGCCGCAAGGCCGGGCGCGTGTTTTCACGGGCTGCAGGGTGAGCGATGAATTCCAGTCCACCTTCAGGGTGCGGTCGGCGCCGGTTTCGGGGTCGAGCATGGTCAGCTCGCGCTGCGTGGGCGTGGCCTGCGCTTCCACCACCACCTGGCCTTTGCAGGCCTTGGAGGCGGTGTCGCGCACCACGAATGATCGCACTTGTTCCAGGTTGGCGGCACGCTCTGCGGTGCTGCGCAGGGCGCTGGTGATGGCGGTGACCTGGGTGTGCACGCGGCGCTGGATGTGCATGCGCCCCAGGCCCACGCCCCGGGTTTCAACCAGCAGGCTGACGCTGTTTTTCAGGCCATTGACGTTGCGCCCAGTGTCGGGCTGCGCGCCGCCCATGGAGATGCGCCTGTCGTCCGGCTGGGTGGAGGTGGTGTAGTACCAGTCGCTCGACAGGCCCTGGGACTGCAGCGCACCGAGCATGGGCTGGTGAAACCACTCCAGCGAGGCTTTGGTCAAAAATTCGGGGTAGTTGGCCGTGGTGGTGTATTGCAGCAGGGCGTCATAGCGCTGGATGGCATTGAACTTTTGCAGGTAGCGCCCGGCGGCGGTGAATTCGTGCGCATCCAGGACCACGATGGGGCGGTAATCGCGCACCACGCGCGCCAGTGCCCGGGCTTCGGGGGTTTGCAGCAGCAGGTGGTCGCGGTTCATGTCCACGCCGTTGGCCGTGGTGCGATTGCCGCTGGCCGCGCCATCGGGGTTGGCCCGGGGGATCACCACCACGTTGAGGCGATCGAGCAGGGGCTCCAGCAGGCCCTGTGCGAGTTCCCGGGCAACCACCAGCAGGGCTTCGCTGCTTGCGGGCTCGTCGCCGTGCTGCTGGCCGATGAGCACCACGGTGGAGCGGCCATTGGCCTCCAGGCTGGCGACATCGGTGCCTTTGGCGTGGGTCAGGAGCAGGCCCAGAATGGGCTCGCCGTGCTGCGACGTGCCAAGACTGAGAACGCTGGCCGTTGTTGACCCCCGTGGCGTGGCGCTGGCCACTTCGCGCAGCCACTGCCCCACTTCGGCGTTGGTGGTGAAGCTGCGCCGCTCGGGGGCAAGCCCGGGCGTGCTGTATTGGGTGGCAGGTTCGGCAAACCGCGCGGCCACGGCAGGGCCATAGGGCGCGGCCGACGCAGCGTCTGCGGCAGCCAGCGCGGGCGCGCTGGGCTGCAATGGCGTGACCACCACGTTCTCGCGCGGCTGCCCCAGCGGCGGCGGCACCACGGTGCCACGCTGCACACGCGGCACGGAATCCGGCGCACGGGCGCGTGTCGTGGCGGGCGTGCCGGGCCAGGGCGGCAGTGGCGTGCTGGCACAGGCGGACAGCAGCACGGCCAAAAGGGCCAAAGAACTGCGCCATGGCGTGCGGCGTGCAATCAACGGCGTGGACCGCGCGGCGTGGGCGGTGGCTGAAATGGATAGAGCGGGGCGCTGGGTCATGGTGTGCATTGCCTGAGAGCCGGTAGGACTGGCGCGATGTTAACTGCGAGTCTTACAGCGGGTGTGTCAGCGTACACCGCGCCACCCTGGCTGGGGGGCTCTCAGCGAATTTGCAACGCCACGCGCCCAAAAGCGCGGTTTTGTGTGCCGCATAGCGTCAGATACTGCACCAGGATCGTGGGCACGGATCGGACAGCGCCTGCACACCGGTCGTCCTTGCTGCATGGCAGCAGGCGCGTGGCGCCCCGCTGCATGCAGGCTATGGCTGGGCGTGACGGGAGCGCGCTCAGCGGCCGAAAGAGCCGCGATTGCCACCGGGCCCGCGAGACCCGCCGCCCCGGCCGCCAGCGCCACCCGTGCCACCGCCATAGCCGCCACCGCCGCCCGAGTTGCCCCGGTAACCACCACCGCCACGGCGGCCGCTGCCGGCCATGCTGTCCACGCTGGTGCGCATCGGGTCAGGCTGGCCGCCGGCCGAATGGCCCGCGTTGCGCTGTCCCGGGTTGCTGTGGCCCATATGCGTGCCCAGGTGGGCGTTGGGGCGGGGCGGTTGTGCGTCGTCGTAGCGGTTGCCGCCGCCTTCATAACCGCCGCCACCGGCGGGGCGGGCGCGGCCGCGTGCCGGCGCTTGGGCACCGCCACGGGCGCCGCCGCCCTGGCCACCACCGCCACCACGGCCGGAGCGGGGGGCATTGCCGCCGCCACCGTTACCACCCTGGCGTGGGCCGCGGTCGCCGCCACCGCCGCCGCCACCCTGGCCGGCCTTGTTGGTGCGGATGCGTTCCATCATCTCGCTGCGCGCCGCCTTGGCCGCAGCCTGCATGACATCGCGGCTTGGCGGTTTGCCTGCGCCGCCCCAGATGGTCTGGCGGCCCATGGCGATGGGCTCGGCCTTTTCGCCGGCGTCGGGGCCAAAGCCTTCGATGACCTGCACGGGAATCTGCTGCTTGGTGAAGCGCTCGATGTCCATCATGAAGCCTTCCTCGTCCATGCAGACCAGGCTGACGGCTTCACCGCTGTTGCCCGCGCGGCCCGTGCGGCCGATGCGGTGCACGTAGTCTTCTGACACGTTGGGGATTTCGTAGTTGACGACGTGCGGCAGCTCGTCAATGTCGATGCCGCGCGCCGCGATGTCGGTGGCGACCAGGGCGCGGATGTCACCGCTCTTGAAGCCGGCCAGGGCCTGCGTGCGGGCGCTCTGGCTCTTGTTGCCATGCAGGGCCATGGCGTTGACGCCGTTCTTGGTCAGAAACTCGGCCACGTTGTTGGCGCCAAACTTGGTGCGCGTGAACACCAGCACCTGGCTCCAGTTGTGCTGCTGGATGATGTGCAGCAGCACCTGCTTTTTCTTGCCGCGGCCCACGGGGTGGATCACCTGCGTGATGCGCTGCACCGTGGTGTTGCTGGGCGTGACCTGGATGCTTTGCGGGCTCTTGAGCAGGGTGTTGGCCAGCTCGCGGATTTCGTCGCTGAAGGTGGCCGAGAACAGCAGGCTCTGCTTGTCCTTGGGCACCAGGGCCAGCACCTTCTTGACGTCGTGGATGAAGCCCATGTCCAGCATGCGGTCGGCTTCGTCGAGCACCAGCACCTGCACGGTGGACAGGTCCAGGAAACCCTGCTGCTGCAGGTCAAGCAGTCGGCCGGGGGTGGCCACCAGAATGTCCACGCCGCGCTTGATGCGGTCGATTTGCGGGTTCATGCCCACACCGCCGAAGACGACGGTGGAGTTGATATCGAGGTATTTGCCGTATTCGCGGACCGACTCTTCCACCTGGGCCGCGAGTTCGCGGGTGGGGGTCAGCACCAGGGCGCGGATGCCCTTGCCGCCAAACTTGTTCTTGGGCGCCGTGCCTTGCGACAGGCGGTGCAGCATGGGCAGGGTGAACGCGGCGGTCTTGCCGGTGCCGGTCTGGGCGCCGGCCAGAAGGTCGTGGCCCGCCAGTACGGCCGGAATGGCCTGTGCCTGGATGGGCGTGGGGGTCTCGTAGCCTTGTTCGAGCACAGCCTTCAAAATGGCAGGAGCCAGATTCAGTTCTTCAAATTTCATGTCAATGGATGCACCCGTCCGGGGCGCTGGGTATCGGCCTGTCGTGGCAACCGGTGGGTTGCCGAGCCAGTCTTAGGCAGATGAGGTTCAAGGGTGGGAGCCCGGAAGATGCGCTTCCTTCGTCCCCAGCAGACTGCTGATGTGGCGGGCAACTGGAGCCCGCAACGCCGCGTATTGTCGCATGGCCCGATAATCGCGGTTTGTACGCAGAATTTCTGCCCACTTTTGCAGGTTAGACAACGAATGGCCCAATACGTATTTTCCATGAACCGTGTCAGCAAGACCGTGCCGCCCAAACGGCAGATCTTGAAAGACATTTCCCTGAGCTTCTTCCCCGGCGCCAAGATTGGCGTGCTGGGGGTCAATGGCTCTGGCAAGTCCACTTTGCTCAAGATCATGGCGGGCGTGGACAAGGAGATCGAAGGCGAGGCCATCGCCATGCCGGGCATCAAAATTGGCTACCTGCCCCAGGAGCCGCAACTCAACCCGGACCACACGGTGCGTGAAAGCGTCGAGGAAGCCATGGGCGAGGTGTTCGCTGCCAAGGCCAAGCTCGAAGAGGTGTATGCCGCCTATGCCGACGCAGACGCCGATTTCGACGCACTGGCGGCCGAGCAGGCCCGCCTGGAAGCCATCATTGCCACCGCCGGCACCGACTCCGAGCACCAGCTGGAAATCGCCGCCGACGCGCTGCGCCTGCCTGCCTGGGACGCCAAGGTCGGTGTGCTGTCGGGGGGCGAAAAGCGCCGCGTGGCGCTGTGCCGCCTGCTGCTGTCCAAGCCCGACATGCTGCTGCTTGACGAGCCCACCAACCACCTGGACGCCGAATCGGTGGACTGGCTGGAGCAGTTTTTGCAGCGCTATCCCGGCACCGTGGTGGCCATCACCCACGACCGCTACTTTCTGGACAACGCGGCCGAGTGGATTCTGGAACTCGACCGGGGCCATGGCATTCCGTACAAAGGCAATTACAGCGACTGGCTGACCCAGAAGCAGGCCCGCCTCGAATCCGAGCAAAAGGGCGAGGAATCGCGCGCCAAGGCCCTGAAGAAGGAGCTGGAATGGTCGCGCCAGAACCCCAAGGCCCGCCAGGCCAAGAGCAAGGCCCGTCTGGCGCGGTTCGAGGAACTGTCCGATTTCGAATACCAGCGGCGCAACGAGACGAACGAAATCTTCATTCCTGTGGCCGACCGCCTGGGGACCCAGGTGATCGAGTTCAAGAACGTCACCAAGTCGTTCGGCGACCGTGTGCTGATCGACAACCTGACCATGAACGTGCCGGCCGGCGCCATCGTCGGCATCATCGGCCCGAACGGCGCCGGTAAGTCCACGCTGTTCAAGCTGATCGCCGGCAAGGAAAAGCCCGACAACGGCGAAGTCGTCATTGGCTCGACCGTGAAGATGGCTTTTGTGGACCAGCACCGCGATGCGCTGTCGGATGACAAGACCGTGTGGGAAGACATCTCCGGCGGTCTGGACATGATCAACATTGGCAAGTTCACCATGGCCAGCCGCGCCTATGCGGGCCGCTTCAACTTCAACGGTGGCGACCAGCAAAAGAAGGTGGGCATGCTCTCGGGCGGCGAGCGCGGGCGCCTGCACCTGGCCAAGACGCTGATCTCCGGCGGCAACGTGCTGCTGCTTGACGAGCCCTCCAACGACCTGGACGTGGAAACCCTGCGCGCCCTGGAAGATGCGTTGCTGGAATATGCCGGCACGGTGCTGGTCATCAGCCACGATCGCTGGTTCCTCGACCGCATTGCCACTCACATCCTGGCCGCCGAGGGCGATAGCCAGTGGACGTTCTTTGACGGCAACTACCAAGAGTACGAGGCTGACAAGAAGCGACGCCTGGGCGAAGAGGGCGCCAAGCCCAAGCGCATGCGTTTCAAGGCACTGAAGTAAGTCTGAGGGTTTCCGGTCAACTTGCTTTGCCACCGGAAACCTTTCTTTCCTCCTTCCTGCATGTCTGTCACTGCGCACCAATCGAGAACGGTCTTCCGTGCCTGCGTTGTCCACGCGGTGCGCGGGGGCGAAGCCCTGATGGGGCAGCTGGTGCAGGTCGCCAAGGGCGCGTTGGAGAGGGCGGAGTCTTTCACCCGCGACATTCAACAGCGCTCTCTGGTTGGCGACGCCTGGCGGTTGCTCAAGCAACACGAGCCATCGCTGGTCAAGGCTTACCCCATGGCCTTGCTGGAAATTTTTGCCCAAGGGCCGTCCAAATCGGGCGATCGCACGGTGACTGACACGGGCATGGATTTCGGCGAGCTTTCGCTCATGGACGAAACCGAGATGCAGGACCAGGTGGAACTGTCGCGGGCCCAGCAATTGGCAGCCCATGCCACCGACGCGGTGCTGGCGGAACTCAACACCCTGGTCAGCTCCGCCCAGGGATTGCGCAGTGTTCAGCCCGAACGCAACCCCTTGCGCCCGGAAAACTACATCCGCGCCTTGCTGAGGGTGGTGGCCGAGACCGGGGTGGAGCCACCCGTGCGGCAACTTTGGATGCAGCACATGCGCGAAGTGCTGGGCCAGTTGCTGGTCACCGAATACAAAAGTGCTGCCGCCAATCTTCGCGAGCATGGCATCGAACCGGTGGGATATGCCGTGCTTGGCATGCCCTCCGGCGGTCGCAGCGGCTCCGGTGCGCTCAATCCGAGCAACGGCTATAGCGGGGGCTACTCGACCGGTTACGGCGGGCACTCCTTGGGTGCACCCGTCAGCGCGCACGGCGCCCCGGCAGCCTATGGCGGCCGGGGTGTGGACGGTTTTGCAGGTTGGCAAGGCGATTCGCTGCAGGCGCCCATTTCCTCGGCGGCCGAGGAAGCCTTGTTGACCGTGGGTATCCTGCGCCAGATGCTGGCCGGCGGTTCAGGCTGGCACGACCCCGGCGTGGCGCCGGTCGTGTATGCGGCTCCCTATGTGGGGCCGGTGGATGACCCGGCGTATTCGCCGGTGGTCGCCATGGAAGTGGTGGGCCGCATGATGGACAACATTGCGCAGGACCGGCGCCTGCTTGCTCCGGTTCAGCGCGCGGTGCAAAACCTGGAGCCGGCAATCAAGCAGCTGGTGCGGCATGACGGGCGCTTTTTCACCGATGAGGCGCATCCGGCCAGGAAGCTGCTGGA
Source organism: Acidovorax sp. JG5 (assembly GCF_017939685.1). Lineage (NCBI taxonomy): Bacteria > Pseudomonadati > Pseudomonadota > Betaproteobacteria > Burkholderiales > Comamonadaceae > Acidovorax > Acidovorax sp. JG5. The sequence continues at coordinate 27,595 of NZ_JAGKSE010000023.1, read as the reverse complement.
CGAACTGACCCAGCGCAGTCTCGCGTTCAAGACGGAGAGTGCAGAGGGCTTTGACCAGTTCATGCGGTTGCTGAACGAGGCGGTTGGGCATCTGGCTGCCACGAATATTCACGATGCCGGGCCTTTTGACACGGTGCTCAAGGCGCTGCAGGCGGCCTGGGACTCGCAGGAGCAAAGGACCAAGTCGCAACACGATGGCAAGGCAAAAATTCTGCTGCAGACCGAGCAGCGTGAAATGCTGGCCGATAAGATCGCGGCCGACATTCGCAAGTTGCCGGATCTGGAACAGGTGCCCGCAGACATCCTGGACTTCGTTACCGGCCCGTGGGCCGATGTGGTGGCGCTGGCCCAGGTGACGCAGCCCGAGGGCCTGAACGGTAGCGAGGGCGATCCTGGCGGGTATCTGGCACTCGTGCCCCTGCTGCTGTGGAGCGCGCAGCCCGTATTGACGCGCGCCGAACCAGACCGCCTCACCAAGGCCATCCCCGGCATTTTGGCCAAGGTGCGCGCAGGGCTCAAGACGATCCAGCACCCACCCACCCAGGCCAGCAGCTTCATGCAGCGGCTCGTGGGGCTGCACCAGGCAGCTTTCGAAAAGCCGGCCCAGGCCCCGGTGGTTGTGCAACCAGAACCACCATCCGAGATCGAGCCTGAGCCCGCATCTCACGAAGCCCCACCCACGGACGAACTGCCGGTAGCGGCGGTGGCTGCAACCGAGCCCCCCGATAGCGCGCTTGCAGTGCCTGTGGACGACAGCCTTTATGCCGAATTTGTGGTGGGTGTCTGGGTGGAGCTGATCACCAACCGCCGTGCAGTGCGCACCCAGCTGACCTGGGCCAGCCCGCGCGGAACCCTGTTTTTGTTCACCGCGGCCGACGGCAGCACCCAGTCCATGACGCGGCGCATGCGCGACAAGCTGGCATCCGAGGGCTCTCTGCGTGTTCTACCCGGTGCATCACAGGCGGCCCGCACCCCGGATGCAAAGGTGGCAACGCTGCAGGCAAAAAGGCCTGGCCAAACCCGCTGAACAGACCAGCCCAGGTCAAGTCCAGGTCAAGTCCAGGCAGGAATGCCGTCTGCCTTGCGGCAGGTGCTCCCTCAGGTGCGCAAGAGTTTTCGGCGCACCAGATGGATGTGGTTGCGCAGCGCATACAACTCGTCGGCATACGACAGCGGCACGCTCACTTTTTCGACATGGGCCTCCAGCGTGTCGAGCGCCACCAGCAGGTCTTGCGGCAGGGCCTTGCCCGATTCGAGATCGTTTTCGATTTCGCGCAGACGCCCGTACCAGCGGAACACGCGTGAGCGCACCCTGAACTGGTAGATCGGTGGCACCACCCGCGACAGCGGCAGCATCACCGCCAGCAAGATACCCAGCACCAGCCACATGCGCTCGATCAGGTTGGCAATCCAGAACGGCAGGTAGCGCTGCAGCAGCGGCACCGGTTCGTTGATGGCGCGCTCGCCCTCCTTGGCCATGGGTAGTTCGCTGTGCCGGGTGCTGGGAAACTCGCGCGCCCGGTTGAACCAGCCCGCGCCACCATGCAGCGTTTGCGCATTCTGGGCAAACAGCGTCAGCAGCGCGGGGTGCGTGCCCTCGCGGGCCAGCAGCGACGTAGTGGATGCCACCAGCCGCACATCGTGCGCGGGCACATTGCCCGCCAGATCCACCACCCCACGGGGCAGTGTCACGGGGGTGAGAAACGGAAACTTGCGGCCATAGGCCTCGTGCTGGGCAAAGTCCATGAGGTGCACGCCGGGCGTCTGCAGCAGCATCTGCACCATGAGCGATTCGGGCGCCGACGCAAACACCAGCGCATCGAGCTTGCCCGCCAGAAAAGCCATGGTGGCGGGCGTTTGCTCCAGCCGCGACAGTTTCACCTGCCCCTTTTCCACGCGGTTCGCATCGAGCAATCGGTCCATCAGGGTGGGCACGCCACTGCCTTCCGAGCCCACGTTCACGCGCAGGCCGCGCAGCTGGCGCAGGCTGTCGAGCCGCCCGCTGCGGTGGATCTTCAGGGCGGAATCGGCGCGATAGAACAGCCACACCGGTTCGACAAACAGGCTGCCCAGCGACACCAGCTGCTCGCGGTCGTCTGGCTGCAACTCAGCCGTTCCGCCCTGCACAAAGGCCAGGTCGGCCTTGCCATCGCGCAGCAGCTGCAGGTTGGCCGACGAGCCCTCGCTGGGCAGCAGCACCACCTCAATGCCGTCGGCGGCCAGGGCTTTCTGGTAGCGCTTGCCAAACTCTTCGTAGGCGTTTTGCGCGGGGCCGGTGGCCAGCGTCACCTGGTTGGGCGGGTTGGGGTTCAGCCACCAGTAGGCGGCCACCACCAGAGCCAGGGCCAGAAAGGCCAGCGGGCCGGCAGAGACGATGAGGTCGCGCAGGGTGAGCAGGGTGTTGCGAAAAGCCTGGGGCATGGGTCTTGTGGTCAATGGCACCGAGGGTGCGAGTCAGTCAGCCTCTCAGCCTCTCAGGCCAGATCAGCTGCGCAGGGCAGGTGCAGTCCGTCTGCTGTGGTCAGGCCCTGTGCGGCGCGCACGGCGCGAGCCGTGGCAATGGCCGTGGCTTCGGCCGCCATGGTGGCCAGCACCAGCATGCCAAGGTGTTGGCCCGAAACGCCGGTGCCCAAGGTGAACAGTGTGTCGCCATCGGACAGGGTGTGCACCGGGTTGATGCTGCGCGCCAGCCCGTCATGGGCGGCCACGGCCAGCCGATGGGCCTGCACCTTGGTGATGACCGCATCGGTGGCCACCACGCCGATGGTGGTGTTGGTGCCGGCCAGCAAGGGTTGTGGAGGCTCGCCGCGCAGCAGGGCGCGGCGGGTGTCGAGCAGATGCAGGCCGTCTGTGGTGCGGGCGCCGGCAATCAGCTGGGCGGTGTCGGGGTCGAGCACATCGCCCAGGGCGTTGCAGGCGATGAGGGCACCCACGGTGACGCCACCCACGGTGATCGACGCGGTGCCCACGCCGCCCTTCATGGCCCGCTGCATGCCAAAAACCTTGCCGACGGCGGCACCGGTGCCGGCGCCCACATTGCCCTCGGCCGGGTCTGCGGTGGATGCGGCAGCGCAAGCGGCATAGCCCGCAGCGGCGTCGGGGCGGATGCGCATGTCGCCCACCAGCAGGTCAAACAGCACGGCGGCGGGCACGATGGGCAGGCGGCCCACCGCCACGTCAAAACCCACGCCGCGTTCCTCCAGCCAGCGCACGGCGCCGGTGGCGGCGTCCAGCCCCCAGGCGCTGCCGCCGGCCAGCATGATGGCGTGCACCTTTTCGACCAGATTGCACGGGTCGAGCAGATCTGTCTCGCGCGTTCCGGGCGCTGCGCCGCGCACATCGACGCCGCCCACGGCACCTTCGCGCGCCATGACCACGGTGCAGCCCGTGGGGCGGCGCGTGTCGGTGAAGTGGCCTACCTCGATGCCGGCCACGCGGGTGATGCTGCCAGCGTCGCTGGCGGGAAGGCGTGCGTTCATGGCCGGTGATTATGGTGCCCGGCGCGGCACCCTCCGTTGTGGGATCAGAGGATCTTCGCCCGGCGCAGCCGCAGCGCGTTGCCGATCACCGAGACCGAGCTCAGGCTCATGGCCAGTGCCGCGATCATGGGCGACAGCAGCCAGCCGGTAAACGGGTACAGCAGGCCCGCGGCCAGCGGAATGCCGAGCGCGTTGTAGACGAAGGCGAAGGCCAGGTTCTGCTTCATGTTGGCCACGGTGGCCACCGACAGCGCGCGTGCCGTGGCAATGCCGCGCAGGTCGCCCTTCACCAGGGTGAGCTGGGCGCTGTTCATGGCCACGTCGGTGCCGGTGCCCATGGCGATGCCGACATCGGCGCGCGCCAGCGCCGGGGCATCGTTGATGCCGTCGCCTGCCATGGCCACGGTACGGCCCTCTTTTTGCAGGCGCTCCACCAGCGCCAGCTTGTCGGCGGGCTTGACCTCGCCATGCACCTCGTCAATGCCCAGCCGCTGGGCCACGGCGCGCGCCGTGGTCAGGCCGTCACCCGTGGCCATCACCACGCGCAGGCCGGCGGCGCGCAGGGAGGCCAGGGCTTCGGGCGTGCTGGCCTTGACGGGGTCCGACACGGCCAGCAGCCCGGCCAGGCGCCCGCCTGCCGCCAGGTGCATCACGCTGGCGCCCTGGCCGCGCAAGGCCTCGGCCTGCGTGGCCAGCGGCGCCACGTCCACGCCCGATTGCTGCATCAGCACGGTGTTGCCCAGCGCCAGCGCCTGCCCGGCGACGATGCCGCGCACGCCGATGCCGGAAGCGGAGTCGAACTGCTCGGGCTCGGTCAACGGCAGGCCGCGCTCGCGCGCCGCCTTGACGATGGCCGCTGCCAGCGGGTGCTCGCTGCCCTGATCCAGGCTGGCGGCCAGGCGCAGTACGTCGTCTTCGGCAAAACCGGCTGCGGCCACTGCGCGCTCGAAGGCCGGGCGGCCCTCGGTCAGGGTGCCGGTCTTGTCCACGATGAGGGTGTCGATCTTGCGCAGGTTCTCGATGGCCGCCGCGTCGCGGAACAGCACGCCATGGGTGGCGCCGCGCCCCGTGGCGACCATGATGGACATGGGCGTGGCCAGGCCCAGCGCACAGGGACAGGCGATGATGAGCACCGCCACGGCGTTGATCAGGCCATACACCCAGCTCGGCTGCGGGCCAAAAAATCCCCAGCCAAAAAAGGCGAGCAACGCAGCCGCCACCACCGCCATCACAAAGTAGCCGGCCACGGTGTCGGCCATGCGCTGCATGGGCGCGCGCGAGCGCTGGGCCTGCGCCACCATCTGCACGATCTGCGACAGCACCGTGGCCGCGCCGACATGCTCGGAGCGCATGACCAGCGCGCCGCTGGTGTTGAGCGTGGCGCCGATGAGCTTGTCGCCCACGCGCTTGGTCACGGGCAGCGGCTCGCCGGTAAGCATGGATTCGTCGAGCGCGCTGCTGCCTTCCTCCACCACGCCGTCCACGGGCACCTTCTCGCCGGGGCGCACGCGCAGCCGGTCGCCCACATGCACATGGGCCAGGGGAATGTCCTCCTCGGTGCCATCGGGCGCGATACGGCGCGCCGTCTTGGGCGCCAGGCCGAGCAAGGACTTGATGGCGGCCGAGGTCTGCGAGCGCGCCTTCAGTTCCAGAATCTGCCCCAGCAAGGTCAGCGAGATGATCACCGCCGCTGCTTCAAAGTACACCGCCACCCGCCCCATGGATATGAACGAGTCGGGGAACACCTGGGGCGCCACGGTGGCCACCACGCTGTAGCAAAAGGCGGCGCTGGTGCCCAGGCCGATCAGCGTCCACATGTTGGGGCTGCGGTTCACCACCGACTGCACTCCGCGCACCAGAAACGGCCAGCCCGCCCACAGCGCAATCGGCAGCGTAAGCACCAGCTCGATCCAGCTTTGCACGGCCATGTTGAACCAGCCCAGCTGGTGGCCGAACATCGCCAGGAAGGTGACCACCACGGTGAGCGGCAGCGTCCACCAGAAGCGGCGCTGAAAGTCCACCAGCTCGGGATTCGCTTCCTCGGTCAGTTCGGGAATCAGCGGCTCCAGCGACATGCCGCACTTGGGGCAATTGCCGGGGTGGTCCTGCCGGATCTCGGGGTGCATGGGGCAGGTGTAGATGGTGCCAGGGGCCGCAGGGGCCTGTGCCGATGGCGATTGCGGGCCATGGCCGTGGTGCGTGGGGCCATGCGCGTGGCCTGGCGTGGCGGTATCGGACGGGTTCATGCGGGCCTTTCTGGGTGGATGGGCTGGTGCGGTGCGCGTCTTTAGCGTGCGGCTTCCATGCGGGTGACGAAGTAGCCGCCACTTTGCCGCTCGACCCGGAACAGCACCTTGTCGCCCGGCTGGAAGGGCGTGAGCATGCTGGCGTCGTTGACGCGGAACACCATGGTCATGGGCGGCATGCCCAGGTTCTTGATCTCGCCATGGCGCAGCGTGACCTTGAGCGTGCGCGGGTCCCAGCGGGTGATTTCGCCTTCGCTCAGCGCACCCTGGTCGGCCGATGTGCTGTCAGTGGCTTCCTGTGCGGTCGGCGCGGTGGGAGCGACGGCAGGGTGGTGGCCTTCGTGCTCGTCCGCAGGCGCGGGGGCCTGCGCCAGGGCCGAGCCCAGTGCGCTGGCGAGCAGCAGGGCGGCGGTGGAGTGGGCGAGTGTTTTCATGACGAGGCCTTCTGGTGGTAGCTTTTGAAAACGCGGGTGCCGCCATCGCGTGCCACCAGCAGCACATCGAAGGGGTCGCGGCGGTTGCCGTACACCGCGCCATCCATGCCGGGCGAGCCCACGGGCATGCCCGGCACCGTGAGGCCCAGCGCCTTGGGCTTTTGCTGCAGCAGCGCGCGCACATCGCTGGCGGGCACATGGCCTTCGATCAGGTAGCCGCCCACCAGCGCGGTGTGGCACGAGCCCAGCTTTTGCGGCAGGCCCAGGCGGGTGCGCACCGCGTTGTTGCCGGTGTCGTGGATGGTGAAGCTGAAACCGTTGGCCTCCATGTGGGCGATCCAGTCGTGGCAGCAGCCGCAGCTGGGGTCTTTCCAGACCTCGATGGCGGTGCCGGTGGCGGCGCGCACGAGGCGCGGCGCTATGAGGGCTGCGCCGGCCAGGGGCAGGGCCGCCATCAGCAGGTGGCGGCGGCTCAGGCCGCTGTGGGTGGTGGTGGTGGTGGTGGCGGCAGAAAAATCAGTGGTTTTGAACATGGTGGAGTCCTTCGATGTGAATGGAAAAACTTGCTTGGGCAGCTCAGCGGCTGCGCGGCCGCACGGTGATGGTTCCGGTCATGCCGGCCTCGTAGTGGCCGGGGATCAGGCACGCAAAGTCAAAAGTGCCGGGCCGGTTGAAGTGCCAGACGATGTCGCCGCGCTGGCCTGCGCGCACATGGGCCATGTAGGGTGCGTCGTGTTCCATGTCGGGAAACTTCTGCATCATCTGCGCATGCTGGTCGAGTTCGGCCTTGCTGCCCAGCACGATCTCGTGCAGCGCTTTGCCCTTGTTCTCGGCGCGCAGGCGCACGGTGTCGCCTTCCTGCACTTCAATGTGGCTTGGCGTAAAGCGCATGTCGTCGCTCATGCGCAGGGTGATGGTGCGGCGCACGGCTTTGGCATCGCCCGCAATTCCCCAGTCCTTTTGCTCCTTGGCCACGGGCGCACCCGAGGCATGGTGGGGCATGCTTTCATGGCCAAAAGAGGTGCTGGCGCTTATGAATAAAGCGCAAGTAGCTATCAATTTAATAGTTTTCATGGTATTTGAGGAGGGTGGGGTTTAGTGCTGGTGGCCGCTGGGTGCGGGCTTGCGCGCGGTGGCCGCGCCCGGGGCGGTGCCCGGGGTGTCGGTGCGCGCGGGGCGTGGGGTGCTGGCGGGCGCGCCCTGCCATTCATAGGCCACGGTGCCCGCAGGGTGCTTGAAGTCACCCGGGTCGCGGTAGTCGCCCGCGCTCTGGTTGGCGCGCACCTTGAAGGTGGTGAACATGCCGCCCATCTCCAGCGGGCCAAAGGGGCCGGTGCCCGTCATCATGGGGAAGGTGTTGTCGGGCAGCGGCATCTCCATCGCGCCCATGTCGGCCATGCCACGCTCGCCCATCACCATGTAGTCGGGCACGATTTTCTGGATCTTTCCCACCAGGCCCCGGTGATCCACGCCAATCATGGTCGGCACGGCGTGCCCCATGGCGCCCATGGTGTGGTGGCTCTTGTGGCAGTGCAGGGCCCAATCGCCGGGCTCGTCGGCAACCAGCTCGATCTGGCGCATCTGGCCCACGGCCACGTCGGTGGTCACCTCGGGCCAGCGCGCGCTTTTGGGCACGGGGCCGCCGTCGGTGCCGGTCACTTCAAATTCGTGGCCGTGGATGTGGATGGGGTGGTTGGTCATGGTGAGGTTGCCCACGCGGATGCGCACGCGCTCGCCCTGGCGTGCCACCAGCGGGCTGATGGCGGGGAACACACGGCTGTTCCAGCACCAGATGTTGTGGTCCAGCATGGTGTTGACCTTGGGGGTCATGCTGCCGGGCTCCACGTCAAAGGCGTTGAGCAAAAAGGCGTAGTCGCGCTGCACCGTGGCAATTTGCGGGTGCGCGGCCTTGGGGTGCGTGATCCACAGGCCCATCATGCCCATGGCCATTTGCACCATCTCATCGGCATGCGGGTGGTACATGAAGGTGCCGGGGCGGCGCGCCACAAACTCGTAGACAAAGGTCTTGCCCGGCTGGATGGCCGGCTGGTTGAGCCCGCCCACGCCGTCCATGCCGTTGGGCAGGCGCTGGCCGTGCCAGTGGATGGTGGTGTGTTCGGGCAGGCGGTTGGTGACGAAGATGCGCACACGGTCGCCCTCGACCACCTCGATGGTGGGGCCGGGGCTTTGGCCGTTATAGCCCCACATATTGACCAGGAAGCCGGGCGCCACCTCGCGCACCACGGGCTCGGCGACCAGGTGGAACTCTTTCACGCCGGCGTTCATGCGCCAGGGGGTGGTCCAGCCATTCAATGTGACCACCGGGTTGTAGGGGCGGCCCGTGGGCGGGTGCAGCGGCGGCGCGGTGTCGGCGCTGGTCTGCAGGGCGGGCTCGGGCAGCGCGGCCAGGGCCACGCGGCTGACAGAGGCGGCAGCCACAGCTGTGGCCGCACCGGAGAAGAAATTGCGGCGGTTCATGTCAGTGGCCTTGTGGGGTGGATGTGGCTGCGGCGCCGGATGTCAAACCTTGCAAGGCGCCTGGGGATGTGCCGGTGAGTGCGAGTTGCAAATCCGTCTCGGCCAGCCAGAAGTCGCGCTGGGCTTCGATGGCGCCCGCCACTGCCTGGGTGCTGGCGCGGGCTTCGGCCAGCAGCTCCCACACGCTGGCCAGCATGCCGTTGTAGCGCAGGGTGGTCTCCTCGGTGATGAACTGGCGCAGGGGCACCACCTCGGCCTGCTGCTGGCGGGCCAGGTCGAGTGCGGTGCGGTAGGTGAGCCACGCGGCGCGCACCTCGCTGCGTGCGCGCACGGCGGTGTCTTGCAGCTGGGCGGCGCTTTGCTCTACCTCGGCCTGGGCGCGGGTGCGGGCGGCACCGCCCCAGTCGAACAGGGGCAGGGGCAGGTCCAGCTCCCAGCCGCGCTTTACGTCGCGCTCGCCCGTCGCTCTTTCGGTCGTGGTGTTGCGGGTGTAAGCCAGGCCGATATCGCCAAACACGGCCCCCACACGGCTCCAGCCTTGTCGGATGGCCTGGGTGTCGAGCTGGCGGCGGGCAGCCTGCACATCGAGGCGCTCGCGCAGCGCGGTGGCTTCGATGCCGTCCGCAGGCAATGCAGTGGCGGGCAGGGCGGGTAATTGATCTGCCAGGCGGTACTGCGCCTGCAGGCCCCAAACGCCCAGACGGCGGCTGAGCTGCTCGCGCTCTGTGGCGGCGGCCAGGCGAGCGCGGGCCAGCTGGGCGCGGGTTTCGTGCAGCACGGCCTGTTCGCGCGCCAGTTGCAGGCGGCTCCAGTTGCCCACGCGCGCCATGCGGCGGGCCAGCTCGGCACCGGTTTCGGCGGCCTCGGCCATGCGCTCGTGCGCGGCGGCCACCTGCTCGGCAGCCACGGCACGCAGCCAGGCGCGGCGCGTGTCGGAGGCCAGCGTGACCACTTCTTGTGCGGTTTGCAGCGTGGCAACCTGCATGCGCTCGGCCTGCCGGGCGGTGCGCCAGGGAAGGGTGACGAGGTCCAGCAGGCTGAAGCTCAGGGTGCGCTCGATTTCGCGCTCCTGGCTGTTGGTGAATCGCCCCAGCGCCAGGTGCGGGTTGGGTAGCGTGATGGCCTGCACGCGCTCGGCATCGGCCACGCCCAGTGCGGCCAGCCTGGCGTGCAGGCCGGGGTTGTTGAGCAGCGCAATGCGCACGGCAGCGTCTTGCGTGAGGGGCTGGGCCAGCCAACCCTGGATGGATTGCTGCGCCTGGGCGCGGGCGGCTGGGTCGGCAGCGGGCAGGGCGGCTTGTACACCACCGGTGCGGCCCGCCGTGAGCGCAGCCACGTCGCCGCGCAGGCCGTCGGGCGAAACGCTGGCACAGCCGGCCAGGAAGGCGACAGCGCCCAGCAGGGACAGGCGATGGATGGCGCTCATGGCTTGCTCCCCTGCATGGGCATGTGCTGGTGCGGTTGCATGGGCTGGGCGCCATGGCCTGAATGCGGCGGGCTGCCAGTAGATGGCGGCGCACTGGTCGGGGCCAAGGGTGGCTTGGCTGCCGATTGCTGCTCCCACGCCAGGATGTCGGCGTGGCCGCGCGGGAAGGCGGCGACCGCGTCATGGGCCTCGCGCCAGGCGTTGGGGCTGGGTGCGTCGTTCCCCAGCGGCATGGGCGTCATCCCGAGGTGAACCAGCGGGGCGCCAGGGGCATCGGGGTTGGCCGCATCCCGCATGGAATCGGGGGCCTGGGCTAGCGCGATCAGCGGCGTCAGCAGCGCCAGACATGCCGCATGTCGGGGCGAAAAAATCAGTGAATCAGGGGCGCGCATGGCGATCTCCAGACAACGAACAAAACGTTGCGCTACCGCCCGATGCGTACGCATCAGGCCATGGCAGACGCACTTCGGGCGTCGGAGATCAGGCGATGGGTGGTTTGATGGTGCGCGCCGCTTGCACACTGGCAAACGGGACGCTATTGGCAGACCGCACCGCACCACGCAGGTGCAGGGGCTGCGCTGGCAGCGTGGGTGGCGCCAGCATGGCCGAATGGCAGATGTCGCAGTCAGCGCAGGCTGGGCTGTGCTCGTGCGGGTTGCATCCGTTGGCGGGCGTGTCGTGGCAGCTGGCCGGGGCTGCTGCCTGATGGGCATCGCCATGCTCTGCGTGCAATGTGTGTTCCGCGTGGCTCTCGGCTGAGCTCGCTTGCATCTGCAGCATGGCACCCTGCACGGCTTGCACCGGCAGTGTGGGCATCACCCCGGCGGCCATGGCAGTGCCCATGAGACCCCGAAGGACCAGCATGACCACCAAAGCCAGGGACAGGATGCGACGCATGGGTGAATGATAGGCGCAAGCGCGAAAAGGTTCCGTGGTGCTGGGGGGCAGCCCTTGTTGCGTTGGGCTGGTGCCGCAATCCAGCGGCTACACCGCCATGTAGCGCCCGGGCCGGTGGTTCATGGCCAGCACCAGGTTCAGCGCCACGGCGCCGGCAATGGACCAGAGCACGCGCACGGGCTCCACCGACCACAGCGCCAGCAGCACGATGCAGCAGTCCACGGCCATTTGCACCTTGCCAGCGCGCCAGCCGTAGCGGTCCTGCAGATACAGGGCCGCAATGCCCACACCGCCCAGGCTGCAGCGGTGGCGAAACAGCACCAGAAAGCCCGTGCCCGTGATCAGGCCGCCAGCGATGGCGGCATACAGGGGTTGCAGCTGCGAGAACTGCAGCAACTGCGCCTGCAGCTCGGTCAGTACCGACAGCAGCAGCACGGCGGCAAAGGTCTTGAGCGTGAACTCACGCCCCAGCTTGCGCAGGGCCAGCCAGTAAAACGGCAGGTTGAGCACGAAGAAAATCTTGCCAAAGCCGATGCCCGTGGCGTAGTGCAGCAAAAAAGCCAGCCCGGCCGTGCCACCCGTCAGCAGCCCGGCACTGGTGAAAAACGCCACGCCCACCGAGATCAGCAGCACGCCGGTGAACATCGCCACCGCGTCTTCGGTGGCGGTGTGCGGCACGCTGGCGGCGGGCGGTGTCGTAGTGGGGGCGGGGGCAGTGGTCGGGCGGGTCATGGCAGTCGGGCGGGGCGGGAGTGGATTGGAGCATGCAAGGGCGGTGCCCGGCTTGCTTTGCGTCAACCCTGGGCGTGTCGGGTGGGCTGAGTTTGCAATGAAATTGATAGCTGCTAGCGATTATGTAGTAAGCGCTTGAGCGTGTTTTGTGCAGTGAAAAGATCTTTCTGGTGACGCAGGCCGGGGCCATCTGGCAAAACCCTGAAACGCTACTGAAGTGATAGCTGCTTGCGCTTTGCAGTCAAGCGCTGGATCGGTATTTTGTTTCAAATGCCGCGGTGGCGCGGACGCTATGATCCGCCCATGCTCTCCCACCTGCCCGGTTATTCGTTGCCCGAGCGCCTGTGGCGCACCGCACGGCGCTGGGCGCTGGCCTGGGGGCGCATCGTGTACCTGGGTGCCGTGGTTCTGGTATTGGTGCTGTCGCCATCCAGTTACACCCGGGCGGCCCGCCGCACGCTGGCGCGCCATATCTACCTTGATACAGCGCCCATCCTGATGGGGTTCACGGTGCTGGCAGCATTGCTGGCCCTGGTCATCACCCGCATTGTGGTGGTGACGGCGCTGAGTTATGGCTTGTCGCGCTATGCGCTCGAAATGGTGATCCGGGTACTGGTGCTTGAACTCATTCCGCTCACGGCCACGCTGTTCGTGGCGATGCGCTGCACCATTCCCCAAGGCACGCAACTGGCGCTGCTGCGCCAGTCGGGCCACTTTGACGCGCTGCGGGCCCAAGGTGGCGACCCGGTGCGCATGGAGCTGCTGCCGCGCGTGGTGGCCGGCGTTTTTGCCAGCATCACGCTGGCGGCGCTGTCGTGCGTGGTGGCGCTGGTCATGGCCTACCTTAGCGTGTATGGCTTCAACCTGGCGGGCCTGCCCAGCTACACGCGCATGTTCGGCCATGTGTTCTCGCCGGCGGTGACGCTGGTGTTTGTGCTCAAGACGCTGTTTTCCAGCCTGGCCGTGGCCTTGATTCCCACCACGGCCGGCATGTACGACGCGGGCGACGGCGCCGCGCCCGACTCCGAGCTGGGCGGCCTCGCGCGCATGTTTGCCGTGCTGCTGCTGATCGAGGTGGGCTCGCTCGTCGGCAACTACTATTGATATCGATGGCCTTACCGAACCCTTGCAGCGCTCCATGACAGAACCAACCCCTTCTTCACCGCCGCCGCAGCAGCCCCCGCTGGTGGAGCCGCTGCGCCCGGTGGCCCATCTGCAGATCAAGGCAGCGGCGTTGCTGTTGTTCACGCTGGCGCTCATCGTGGGCTCGGGCCTGTACCTGCTGTATGCGCGCGGCGCCTTCGAGCCCACGCAAACGCTGGTGCTCACGGCCGACGACTCCGAAGGTGTGGTGGTGGGCATGGACATGACGTTTTCGGGCTTTCCGATTGGCCGCGTGCGGCGCATCGAACTGTCGGACGACGGCAATGCCCGCATCGTCGTGGACGTGCCGCGCAAGGACGCGCACTGGCTGCGCCAGTCGAGCGTTTTCACGCTGGTGCGCGGCATCGTGGGCGGCACCAACATCCGCGCCTACACCGGCATGCTCAACGACCCGCTGTTGCCCGATGGCGCCGTGCGGCCCGTGTTGCGCGGCGACGCCACGGCCGAAATCCCCCAGCTCATGGCAGCGGCACGCGAGCTGCTGGGCAACCTCAACACCCTCACGGCCCAGGACGCCGCACTGGGCAGCAGCCTGGGCCAGCTGCAACAACTGGCCGCGCGGCTCAATGGGCCGGGCGGCGCGCTGGGCGTGCTGATGGGCAACGAAGCCGACGCCAAAAAAATCGTGGCCACACTGGACCGCACCAATGCCTTGCTCGCCCGCCTCGACGGCATGGTGGCGCGCGCCGACCGCCAGGTGTTTGGCCAGGATGGCAAGGACGCCCTGGTGCCCGAGGTGCGGGCCACCGTGGTGCAGCTCAATGGCCTGCTGGCAGAAACCCGCGCCAGCCTCAAGAAGGTGGACGCGGTGCTGGTCGAGGCGCAGGCCATTGGCGCCAACGCGCGCGAAGCCACCACCGACCTGGGCGCCTTGCGCGCCGAGGTGGAAAGCAGTCTGCGCAAAGTGGAAAGCCTGGTCAACGAAATCAACCGCAAATGGCCCTTTGCGCGCAACACGGAGCTGCAACTGCCATGACCATTGCCGCCGCATGGACGAAGGGCGCTTTCCGCTGGGGCGTGCTGTGCCTGGGCCTGGCCCTGGCGGCCTGTGCCAGCGGCCCGCCCACCCCCGAATGGCAGATGAACGCCCATGGGGCAGCGCAAAAGGCCCAGAACGCCTACCTGGCCGGCGACAACCGGGTCGAGCAGCTGGAATGGAACCGCGCCCGCGAAGCCTTGGCCCGCACCGGTCGCCTGGACCTGCTGGCGCGGCTGGAGCTGCTGCGCTGCGCCGGGCGCGTGGCCAGCCTGGTGTTTGAGCCGTGCGCAGGGTTTGAAGCGTTGCGCCAGGATGCCGCTGCGCCCGAAAAGGCCTACGCCGATTACCTGGCCGGCCAGCTGGCCGCGCTGGACGCGGCGCAATTGCCCGCCGCCCAGCGCAGCGTGGCCCAGGCCGTGCAAACAGATGCTGGGGCTCCGCTTTCCGGCATCGAGGACCCCCTGTCGCGCCTGGTGGCAGCGGGCGTCTTGCTCAAAACAGGCCGCGCCACGCCGGCCACCCTGTCGATCGCGGTGGAAACGGCGTCGGCACAGGGCTGGCGCAGGCCCTTGCTGGCCTGGCTGATGGTGCAGGCGCAGCGCGCGCAGGCCGCCGGTGATACCGAGGCCGTCGCCAGATTGCAGCGGCGCATCGCCATCGTGGAGCGCGGTGGCAGGCCGGATTGACGGGGGTGCTGCTGGCGGCGGATGCCGTCGCCAACGGGGTTGCTTCAATACGTCTGGTCAAGTCCGCCACAGCGGGAGTGGTATGGCTTATTCGAACACCCCGGTCAGCAACAACTGGTCCAGTTGGCTGGGCAAGTGCGTCGTGGAGTCGGCCGATTGCACTACAAAGTCGGGCAACAGGCCCAGCACAGCAGCCAGCACAGCCAACACCACCGTGAGGGTGAATGCCACGATGGCGCGGGTACCTGGTTGAAAGTGGCGGCGGTTCATGGCGCGAATCCTCAACAAAAGAAAAGGATCCGGAGGTCCCAATGACCCCCAGCGAACTTCAATGGCTTTTCGGTGAGATTTCAACAAGCCGTGTCGGTTCCGTCTGTAAGACAACGGCGAAACCTGTGACTACAGAGGTGAAGTTACGTGAGGTTGCAAACCCGGGCACGTAAAGCGAGTGGCTGACTGACCTGGACGTCTGCCCTGCAGGATCTTATTGGCAGCAACTGCGGGATCGGCGAAAAGAAAAACGGGCCAAAAGGGCCCGTTTTTACTGTATCAATGGCGGAGAGGGCGTCACTGAATTTTCATTCCGCCATTCTCCAAAACAGCTGCGTATTCAATGAATTCAACGGGTTACGCCGAGGCGTTCGTCCGCCATTCTCCGCAGGATTCCGCGAGGTAGCAGCTGATTTTGATATGCGAGTTGATAGCTAAGGGGATTCATCAACCCTTCCTGACTCACAATTCCAGCATGGCTATCCACAAACTTACTGACCTCAAGATCAGAGCCAAGATCCGAGAGATCGAAGAACTCGCTTTCAGCACCCCCAAGAACGCACTGCTTGGCGATGGTCAGGGCCTAACCCTCGCGATTGCCAAGAATGGCAGCGCAAGTTGGCTTTTCAGGTACATGGATCATGGCAAGGCCAAGTCGGTAGGCCTCGGAGCCTACCCTGCAACTTCTCTCAAAACGGCCCGAGAGAAAGCCCAGGCCCTACGCGATGCCCGCGCGAACGGTACTGACCCAGCTGCAGCCAAGCGGCAGGAGGCCCGAGAGCAGCAACTTCAGCAAGCCAAGGCCAAGACATTTGAGGCCTGCGCCACTGAGTTCATCGAGTTTTCCAAGCCTGCCTGGAAAAACGCCAAGCATGCCCAGCAGTGGACCAACACCCTGACGCAGTACGCCTACCCGGTGATCGGCCAGTGTGCCATCGGAGACGTGGACTCCGATCACATCGTTGAGATCCTCTCACCCATCTGGCAAAGCAAAACAGAAACTGCTACCCGGCTGCGCGGACGCATCGAGGCTGTACTCGACTGGGCAACAGTCAAAGGATGGCGCAAGGGCGACAACCCCGCGCGGCTCAAGGGTCACATGGAATATCTGTTGCCTAAGGTGCGTATCGGAACCAAGAACCACCACGCCTCGCTGCCCTATGAGGAACTACCGAGCTTCATGGCAAAGCTGCAAGGTGAGAGCGGCATGGCCCGCTACGCACTGGAGTTCCTGATCTTGTGCGCCTCGCGGACCGGTGAAGTCGTCGGCGCGCGCTGGGATGAAATCGACCTCGCCAAAGCTATCTGGACCATCCCCGGCGAGCGCATGAAGGCTGGCAAGGAACACCGGGTGCCGCTGGGCAAGCGCGCGCTGGAAATCCTCGCCACGGTCAAGCCATTCTCGGGCAAGCAGTTCATCTTTATTACCGGCAAGAAAGACGTGGCTATGTCCACCATGGCGATGTCGATGCTGCTGCGCCGCATGGACCATGGGCATGTCACGGTCCACGGCATGCGCTCGACGTTCAGGACCTGGGCCGGCGAGCGTTCCGGCTATCCCTTCGAGGTGTGCGAGCACGCGCTGGCACACCGACTCTCTGATGCCGTCGCAGCTGCGTACCTGCGCTCGGACTTTTTTGCCAAGCGCACATTACTGATGGCTGATTGGGAGAAGTACTGCTTTTCTGCTTGCACGCAGGATTGACAGCTCTTGCGAGGCAGTAATTTGCCGCGCTAGAATTCAGTCACTTTCAAGAGGGCGCCGGTAGCAACTGGCGGGCACTGGCTGCAAGGCCGGAGTCGGTTCTGAGAAGGCATCAGCCTGATATTCCCCCAACTGTGCCCGTGACATGTCATGGGTGAACGGTGAGCCAAACGACTTGGTCGTTTGCCAGCAGAGCCCGGTCAATTTCCTGACCGTCTGACTGGTGCTAGCAGCGGCAGATGCTTGAGGTACGAGTACGAATTCAACGTTGCATGGAAGCCTGGCAAGGCTTCGATGCTTGTTCGCAGTTTCGTCTTTCGCACCCAAGGAGTCCCCTGTGAGAAATCCCCCCAAGGCAGAACGCCTCCAAGCCTATTTGCGCGCGTTGCGCCAGCCCTGCACGGTGCTGGTCAGCGCGTCGCACGCAAGCTTCTTCAAGCCCGCCCCCCGGGACGCACACGCCTACATCGTTCAAGATCCGGCACGGCCGTGGGTGCACCACTGGACGCGGCGCGATGGCACGCATGTTGTCTTGGACAAAAAGCAGTCGCAGCGTTGCCCTGGCTTCTCCGGCAAGGTCGCTGTGCACATCAAAGATCTGACCGGCAAGGCAAAGAAGAAGGCGCCACGCTATTCGACGTTGCTCACCGTAGGCGTTCCCATCGAACGCGAACCGGAGGATCCACCCGCCATTCGACTCATCGGAATCGAGCGGGTCATGGCGATCGTGGGATTCCAAAAATCTTTCATCTACGCGCAGCCGGACTTCCCCGAGCCTGTGCGCTTGGGGCCTTCTCGTCGCTCAGCAGTCCGTTGGGTTGAAGCGGAGGTTCTGGCCTGGTGCGAAAAGCTCATTTCTCGCCGCAGTACAGCGGCTAAGCGTGTCCCCAGCCTATCGCAACTTTGATGAAAGAAATACAAATGACCTCGCCGAAAAATGAATGGAAGCAGATCTCCATGTACAACACCCACACTTGGGCCGAAGCGTCCAAATGGAAGCTTCGTGAGCGTCGATTCCTGATTCCTTACCTGATTCCGGAAGCTGAGACCATCTTGTTCTTGGCTGACCCTGACGTGGATGTGCAGACGTTTGCAAACCTGCTTGCGTTCAGAACCTCGCTGGGCTTGCCGGTGGAGCCGTTTACTTCGCCCAAGGCATCTCCTGTACTGGCCATTTATGGGCCCAGACAGGATCTTGAACAGGCAATGAAAACTCTGCACCGCATCGACAAGGCCTGTGCCTGCGCAAGCAGTGATGTATCCAACAAGGACGCGCTGGGGAACTTTCGTTTTTATCACGCAGAGGCAGAAGCAGACGAAGCAACTTACCTTGACACGTCTACCGGGCAGGCAGCGTTACTCGCATCCATCCCCAAGGGCTGCAAGCTCATCGTGATTACTGATCTCGCTACTTGCTTGTCACCGAACGTCAAGGACCGGGACAGCAGTCTGTCGGTACTGACAAAAAAGCTCAACAGTGCAGGAGTGGCCGTGGCCATCTTCGAGTCTGCTCTGCCTCGCACGAGCATCGGTGCTCAGTTTGTTACCAAGTCCAGTTGCATCGTTCGTCTCATGTATGACGAGGCGGCGCCGGCCGAGGTGGGCGGAGGTTTTCATCTCGTGCGTAAGAAATTCGACCCATACGACACCGCTGATGTGATCCCCACCCGGATTCAGTTCTGGTCGACCACTTTGGGTGGAAAACTCGAATGGGGTTGGACCTTCCGTGATGAGCAGAATCAGCAAAGCAGCAAGCAGGTGGCCATCATGGAGCGACGGATCAAGGTTGCAAACCTGCTGGCAGCCAAGAAGGAGCAGAAGGAAATCGCAGCTCTGTTGGATGTTCATGCGGCCACGATCTGCCGTGATGTTGCTGTAATTCAAGCCCAAGAGGGCACGTCGTTGGTGTCGCCTGTACCTGTTGAGGCACATCCAGTCGCAAATGATGGTGGCCTTTCAGCGTTGGAGGAGGAATGGGGCGCGCGCACTGGTCAGACGCTGGCCGTAGACCATGCGGGGCATGCCCCTTTGCCGGTTGAGAGAGAAGCTCCTCCGCTTCAGCGGCGTCAAACTGGACGAGGCATTGGCATGGCGCCGATCAACCTCAAATGCGATGAAAGTATTGAGTCCGAGTTGACTGCGCGTGAGCATGACCAACCTCATCGGACGATGGCAACTCAGCGTCCACGTCCTGCGCGGCTTGCCAATTCCGCACCGCCTTTTTTCGGAGCTAGGCCCTCGCGCCGTCGCCCGACCCGCGGCGTTGGCACAACTCCCATCAATCGCAATGGGGATGAGAGTTTGGACTCTGAATTGACATCGTCGGGTGCGCCGTTGCCCCAATCTGAAAGTCAGGTGCAAGGGGGAGAGGGCCATCAAACCTCCTCTAACGACTCTGAATAGAGAAGGGGAGATGCGTGCTTTGCAGGCCTGCAATTTTGCAATTCTGCAATCCGGGTGAGGGCGCTGTTGGCTGGAGAGATGCCGGTTGCGGGGTGCACGAGTGAGGAGACCGTATAGCG
This sequence comes from Acidovorax sp. JG5, assembly GCF_017939685.1. Taxonomy (NCBI): domain Bacteria; kingdom Pseudomonadati; phylum Pseudomonadota; class Betaproteobacteria; order Burkholderiales; family Comamonadaceae; genus Acidovorax; species Acidovorax sp. JG5. The sequence continues at coordinate 8,577 of NZ_JAGKSE010000023.1, read as the reverse complement.
CCTGTAAAGCTAGTCAGTCGCTATACGAGCCGACATTTGTTCGCAATTTGACAGCTCACCAATCAACCAGTCGCCCTGGACTGCTTTCACCATGAATCCCCAGCATCGCGTCAATACCATCATCCCATCAAAGAGCTTCGTAGCACAGAGCTTCAAACCGCCCACCTCCACATCGGAGGCTCAGGACCGCCCGCTTTGCAGCCCCCACTTTGATCGTATCGCCGTCTTCGGCGGACTGCATCACAAGCCAATTGGGGAACTGTTCTACAAGCTATATGAGGACGAGCCTGTTGCCGTGGGATCGGCTGCATTCAAGCCCAACCGCAGCCGCGCGCCGGATGACGTGTACATCCGTTCACGCGATATCGAGGGGCGCAGCAACCCCATGGCCAACAAGCTAGAGTTCAACTGTTGCCCACCGCAAATCCTTCAGGGGCACAACTTCTTCGGCCATAACTCACTGCAGGATTACGTGACGGCGATCTTCGAGCAGCAGGTCGACAAGTTCAACCTGCGCCCCAGCGCCGAGGAACGGCATCGCTGGCATTATGGTGATGTGGATCTCAGCCATGTGCACCTCTGCGCAAACTTCTGGTTTCCAGAAGGCTCGCAGCGCATGGCCATCGACGCGATAGATGCCAACAACGTCGAAGGCAAGCACCGGGACGACGAAACCTGCATCAGTCTGGGCTACAACGGTGATTCTCGCTCCGAGTACCGTTCCGTCACGGCGTATGACAAGCATGTTCTGCTGTCCAAGCTGTGGAAGAGGCCGGGGCACTACCAGTCCCGCATTTTGCGCACTTCCCGCCGCTCGTTTCGCGTCGAGATCAAGTTGTTTCGCCGCCTGCTCAAGGAACAGGGGCTTGCCAAGGTACGCGACTGGCGCAATCAGGACGTGTCCGCGCTGTACTTCAAGTATCTGGCGGCGTTCAATATTGCCAACTCGTTCCAGCCGCTGCTGACGCCGGATGAATGCACGGGGCTGAAGCGAGGAGCGTTGAGGGCCTACACGCTCTGGCTCAACGGTGAAGACCTTTCGCGTCACTACGGGCGCACCACTGTTGCCAAGTACATCAAGGAAGTTCGGGGCACGATTGGCATTGACATGGCGGCCCATCGCCGACCCGAGAAGCTGCCGCCGCTGAACCTGGCTGAACTCCTGGTACCGGAGAACGTCGTGCCGGTGCCGCGTTGGGGCATAGAGAGTGGCCGTTACTGGTGGCCCGGTCGCGCCGAAGAGGAGTACGGCGCGCGCTTGTTGCTGCCTGACGAAGCTGCGCCCGAGCCACCACAAATCTGGACGCCCGACGCGGGGGACTTCGTGTACGACGAAGAGCTTGACCGGCTGGCACTCTGATCGCTTAGTCGCTGCTGAATCGGCACTGGATGACCTCCACGCAATTTGTTGATCGTCATTGGCTATCAACAACAAGGAGGTCCATCATGTCCGTTCGTCTATGTCGTTGGGGCAACTCAGTTGGCCTGCGGTTGCCCAAATCTTTGCTGCAAACGGCAGGGCTGGCCGCTGGGGGCTACGTCTCTTTGCGCGTCCTGGATAACGGGGATATTCGCGTGCGGTCGATGAACGGCAGTGTCCCAGCAGAGGCCATTGCTGAAACTCCCGCCCCGCAGGCGGCCGATGCTGGCGACGGCTGGGGTGACCAATGGTGAGGGTGTTGCTTCGCGTCTTCGACGAGCCCGGGGGCCGACTGTGGATCATCGGACAACCCGTCAACGTCGCCCTGCGTGACCTTGGGCATTTGCTTGTGCGGGCTACTTTGCTGAGTACCGGCACCGCTTGCTTGTAATCCTGATGCAACGTTAGCAGCTGTGACGCTATGTACCTCGTTGGCACCTCTGCAATTTCACTTCCGAGTACCGCATTCAGACACCCCCACTTACCGCTGTACAGACATCAGCAGCTTCAATAGAATGGGAGTTGGTCGCGCGTCGGCCAGCCCGCTCACACTGGCGAAGCCGTTTCGGCAACGTGTTCCGCAGCAATTGCGGAATGGCCTCGTTGGCAGCCTTGTTCTGCCATGCAGACTCATTGTGTGGGCGCATTGATGTCGCATGGCATAACCAAGGAGCCAATATGACGGCCTCATTTACCATTGCCCAAGTTGAACGTTTCAAGCGCGAAGCCAAACGGCTACATCGCGACACCAATATTTCTCATAGCCAAGCATTGGATCAAATAGCAAGTGCCAATGGCTATCGCAATTGGTCATTGCTTGCGAAGCACAGCGATGCACACGGTACACCCAAAGCGAAGAATGCGCGTCCGCCGTTCCGATTTATTCGCACGCCGGAAATAATGCGTTTGGCCCTGCTCAAGGTGCCAGAGCCTCGCGGCTGGGGTCACCCCACCAGGACCGATTACGCACAGCAGCAAGTAGAAGATCTTTCGTCAGCCTTCACATCTCCGCAGAATGCAGTTGAGTTCGCAATCGACTACGTGACCTGCCTGCTAACAGTCCCGCGCTTTAAGCTCTACTCAGCAGCTCCTGCCTACTGGGAGATGCGGTCATGGTTACCCTATTCCTGTCATTCTGTTGACGATGGCACGCACATCCTCGTGAATCGCAGCTATAAGCCGGTAGGGCAAGTAAGTAAGGAGTGGGCGAACTATGCGGAATTCCCAAACCTTCACGCTCACTTCGCGAACGATCTCCGCAGTAACTTCACAGCCCAAGGCTCTAGCGATGGATATCTTTTCAACGACGGTTGTCCCCCTTGGCATTCCCGAGTTGATGCGACCGCCTACTTGGATCGTCTCCGTGTCCTAAATCAAGTATTGAATAACTACAACTGACAAGATCAATCACCTGTGTTGGTGAGATTCACCAACACAGGATTGGACTCGTAATTGGCTACGGTGCGCGAGTCAACAGCCATTCGCTAACTATCGACAAGTGCGTGTTATCGATAGTCAGCGGTGATATCAGGTGCACAGGCCTGCGACGACAATTACCGCGCGCTATGAGCAGTTGCCGAGATGGTGAATCTGATGGGGTATGGCTGCAAGCCCCGAAATGATGCTACAGCCCGCAGGCCGTCACCAAGGCGCGCTTTATGGTTGTCCTTCCGGCGCCACTTGCATTCTTAAAAGCGTCGGCGGCGAAATCAATATTTTTCGCTGACTTAAGAATCCCCTCAAAGCGAGATACCGATATATCACGATCTTCATTCGCCTTCTTGGCTACGAGTTTCAGAATATCCAACAGCGCCTGGATACCGACAGTCTTCGTAATATAGGAGTCTTTGGGAGCATTTCTCCAAAAAATATTCTCGCATGCGTCAAGATAGTTGCGCGTCAATATGTAGAGCACCTCATCCTGGCCGGCAAGATATAGATCTCGTAGCACCGAGCGATCAACCCGGCCTTGGGCGAGAACAGAGCGAGGTTTACGGCTGCCTTCTAGCATAGCAGCTGTGTCACGCTTCGGGTTGCTACTTATCAGACGGAGAACACCGTCAACAATTACAGCCGTGGATACTCTCCAATCCGCATCTGCCCCCAAGGCCTTGAGCTCTTCATCCGTCTCCGCAGCGATTACAACGCGCCCCTTAATAGGTGATTCGGGGTCCGTGCCAAGCCTGCGAGCAATGAAAACAGCAAGCTTATCCGGACTCCACTCCTCTGGGTCTTCGTCCTCAAGGTTATAGCCAAACAATTCATATGTCTGACTTTTGTCAACGGCCTTCTGTGTGGAGTTGATAGTGGCAAAAAGTTGGGCCTGGAACGGCTTTGGCAAACCAAGGAACACAGAGCAAATCAACTGCATTTTCATGCGCTCAGGATCTTTGACCTGCGTAAAACCAAGTAATCGGTGTTGTCCGTCGATGATTGCCGCTAACTTTTCATTTGTTGGGATCGTTAAGACCGCGCTTCCATTGGCACCATCGGCAATGCTCCACCGTGGATCAGGTGTATCTATTTTTGCTGTCTCGTCAGGACCTGATTCAATCAGACCATCCTCCTGCCGAAAGTTTGCTGCTAGGATAATAGTGTTAGGAAATGCTGAGTCTGCACGAGCTATGTACTCTGCGATTTGCTGAAAGCGTTTCTCCTGCAATGGGCGTTGCGTACCCTCAAGAACATAGATACTGCGTTCTGCTTCCCACTTGGCGGTTAGCTTGTCGCTGTACGAGACTTGAAGGAGAACTTCGGCGGGTATAACCGCAACGTAGTACACGCCAATTGGCTGAACCACTCGAAGAGCCGGCACACTCAATGGAAATGTGACCATGTTGTCCTCTCAGCGTTACTTTGTCTTGTAATCGGCGAGATTGCCCGGTAGTGTCTTAGTCACTGCGCCACCGGTTGGGGCGTCGGGATCCCTCAGTCCCGGAGACTTGGCGTTGGCTAACCACCATACCACCAAGGCTGCAACGGATGCGAATGTCCAGGGCCAGATGCCCGCCTGACCGGAGCCTACGCCAGCGGTCGCAAGGACGGCGCCGACGAAGGCTAGAAACAGAACGAATTGAGCCAATGCGCGCAAGGCTTTGCTCTCCGACTCTTCGATAATGAGCTGAGTACATGATGTGCCCACTAGCGCGAAGAAAAAGGTAATGAGCGATGTGATAAGTCCGTCAAGCGGGTCTGGCGCTCCTTGTGGTCTAGTAAGCTTGAAAAGTTCGACCCACGTTCCAACGCCACCCACCCCAACAACTATCGCTAAGAAGAAGATGACAAAGGTAGGGTGCTCGATAGGCTCAACCGCACGTAGAGCTAATTCACGTCGCAGCGCCGCCCAGCGCCGAGTCCAAGCTTTCGATTCCGTTTCCACGGCATCCCCTCATTGTTGGTTCTATATATTCTTACCAATTGCGGTCACAGTTTGTTCCGGCTTCAGGAAAACTCCATGTGCGCGGCGCAGCAGTTCACCCGGCAGCTTTATAAGCATATCGCCTTGCCCCAGCAGGTTCTCAGCACCAGTTTCATCCAAAATAATGGTGGACTCAGTCCCCTTCTGAACCGTTAAGGCAATCCGCCCTGGGATATTGCTGCGAATGAGGCCCGTGAAGATTTTCGCGTCTGGTCGCTGCGTGGCGAGCACTAGGTGGATGCCTGCAGCTCTGGCTTTCTGCGCTAAGCGGGCGATAAGCGGTTCAATGCTCTGATCTTGCATGACCAAGTCGGCCATCTCTTCAATGCACACGACGATGTAGGGTAGTGCCTGGCCCTTGCGACGCGCATCGCCAATGCTGTTAACGCCGAGACGGTTGAACATGCCATAGCGCGTGTCCATCTCTACTACCAGTTCCTCAAGCATCTCCCGTGCCGCAATCACCTCGGTCGCGATTTCATCGCGATAAAGATTCGGAAGCTTGGCATACGGCCGAAACTCCACCTGCTTCGGATCGATGAGCGCAAGCTGAAGGGTGTCAGGCGTATGACGTAACAGAAGAGACAACAGCAGCGAATGTAGGCAAACGCTTTTGCCTGAGCCCGTCGTTCCACCAACCAGTAAGTGCGGCGCAGTAGCCAGATCAAAGCTGAGGTCTTCGCCGGTGACTGAAACGCCAACATAGACCATCAGCTGATTCGGGTCATACGCGCCGGAATGCGCCCATTCGCGTAGCCGCTCAACGCCGACAGTCTTCCACGTGTTCTTTGAGCGAGGAAGGTCGATAAATACAGTTTTTGCTTCGTCGCCGTTAGCAACAGTCGGCAGAGCCTCGCCCAAATTCATGGCCAGGCCCAGCTGCGACATACTGCGCTTTAACTTCGCGGAATCGGACAGATTCATAAGCAGCACGCGATAGCGCGTGATTCGAGGTCCATGGATGGCATCTTTGACCTGAACCTTGATGCCCAGCTCGTCAAGCGCCTTCACCAAGGTCGTCGACGCATCTTCCGGGGCCTTTCCGCCATTGACGTTCGCATCTTCGCGTGTCTTCATAGGCTTGCGGCTCGAAACCTCCGGCATGTCCGACCGACGCTCAACCAGCGTTTCAATGAACTTGTCGTAGCTCTCATCGCTTGCCTTCCAGTCCGACCAAAGCGAAAGCGCACCTCGATGCCAGTGAGCTCTGATTGCTAGGCGAAGCCCATCCATGGAATCAACAACGGATCCGCCGTGAACCTGGGATTGGGTCACAATCAAGCCCACCCACGCGCCGATGTTCTCGGGCGTGAAGAGTGAGGAGGCCGGGATGTCGCGGCCTTGGCCATCAATAGTTGAATCGGGTAGCTTACCCATCGCCAGAGAGCGCCCGATTGCCAGTCGCGCTACCTGAGCCTTGGTCTCGAGGGCAAGGTGTTGTCGAAGTTGATCTGTGTAGCCGTCAGCTTCAAGGCTGGTCTTGTACCGAGAGCTAAGCGCCTGCTGGAGGTCCAAGTCGCTCATGCGGCACCTCCAAAATACTTGTTCGGAATCACAGTCGTTCTTCCCATGCCGTCGCCAACGTCTTCGTGCATAAGAAGGAAGGTTGCGCTAACGTGTTTCTTGATGCGCTTGAAGAAGTCCGAATCGATCTCCTCGTCTTGGGACAACAGGATGACCTGCCGACTTTTATTGCCAATCCAGAAATTCAAGATGTTTTGACGGTGTTTGCTGTCCAAGCGTCCCAGCGGCGTATCAACCACCAGCGGAGCCTTAACCTTCGATACTTCGGCCAGGCCGGCGATCAACGCTGTGGCGAAGATTTGGTTCTCGCCCGCAGACCTGTCGAACGAAATCTCTGTGTTGGTCTTACTGAGGACGCGCGTCGTGCCGTCACCGTCGATGACGATGCGGGACACCTGCGTCTTATGGGCCAACTGCTTGTACACCCGGGTCATTGCGTCGGAAAGCGCCTTAACCTTGAGCGGGAACAGCGCGGGAATGACCTCGTCGATTACTGCACGCACGCGCTCGGACTTATTTAGCAGTTGACGGACGGGACTGGTCTCATCGCGTCGCTTGGTCTCCTGCTGATACCGAGAGCGAGTATTGTTGACCGTGACTTCAAGGCCAATCACTTCGCGGTCGTCGTCGCGGATGTGAGCCTCCATATCGTCGATCTCCTTCGAGACACGGTTCAGATTCTTCTTCAACTCGGCAAGAGTGCCGTCACGGTCGATGCCCTCGACCCGGGAAATCTTGCGATTGAGTTCTTCGATGCGGGAATTTAGGTCGCGCTGCTTGCCCAAGAGCTCAAGCACTTCTTGTTGACCCACATCGATGGAGTCGAGAAATGACAGAGCCCGTTCGCGCAGGCTCTCATGTAAATAGCTATGAGTGATTTCGTCCGCGCAGTTCGATGGTGGCGGATGAAATAGCGAAGCCCAAGCGGTTTCGATACGGCCCTTGATAGCTGAAACCTGTGCGTCGGTCAGGTTCGGCGAGATTTCAGGCGTGCTCACGCCAAGGAACGCATTCTCGAACTGGGCGCGCTTGGGCTGCAAAGCCCGGCACTCGGCCTGCCAATCTGTAAGGGCCACTTCGCGCTGCAGCTGCGAGCGGAAATCCTGCAGGAGGCTCTTGGGCATCAGATGGAAGGGCAGCTTGTCAGCCAAAATGCGTTCCAACGCCCTCTGTACTTCGCGCTGACCACCGCGCAACTGCTCACGCTCTTCGACGAGATCCTTGACTGTCGCAATATCGCCACCGCCACCGCCGGCAGCCGTGATGCGCTCGAAAAACGAGCTGCGCTCGGCCTTCAGTTCTTCAAGGCGCTGTCGGCTTTGTTCCGCATCGGCTCGTAACCCATCCAGCTTGGCTTCGTCCGCGGTTAGAGCTTCCAGCATGCGTTCGATGTTCTGGTCATCGACATTGGCAATGCCTGAACGCTTGCTGCTTTCGAAGCCTTTGAGGCGCTCGGCCAAGTTGCGCAGCAGTACGACGCCCAATAGACCTTCCAGACCTTGCTTAACCTGCTCGACACGGTTCTGATCAGCTAGCTTCTTGACCTCTTCACCGTCGAAAAAGAAGAACGGCGCCACATGTGCCGGTACGAAATGATCGTCCAGCATGTCAGACAACAGGAAACCGGCCTTCCCGTCAGTTTTAGGGAGGCCGGGTATGCCACGCGTGACTTCCCGAACGACGGTCTCATCCTCAAGCCAGACGCCCGTGGATGTTCGGAAATACCAGCGACGCAGGATGTCGATGCCCTTGGTCTTTGTCTTCTGTACGACCACACGTACGGACATGACATCTTCGCTGTCACGGCGGGCTTCGCCATTAAAGGCGCGCTCAAGGAAGGACGGGTATCCCTTGAATGCGTCGGTCTTGAGGCCGGCGCGGGCCAGGTGGACTATGGCGTCTTTGCCATAGAGGCATAGATACAGCGCCTCCAGCACGGAGGTCTTCCCATATCCATTAATTCCCCCGATCAGAACAATGTTCTGTTCGCCTTCAGGCTCGGGGAAGCTAAATTCGGCGTGCCGATAACTCTTGAAGTTTGTCAGCTCAATCTTTGAAATCCACAAAGCACAGCCTCCCTCTATTTTTTATTCCATGGCGCCTAGAATTTCTTCAAAGCGCCCGTTAATGCCCGCCGCTCGTTCTTGGTGCTGACGCTCTCGTTGGAGCGCAACTAAGGATCTATCCGTAAATTAAACTATGTTCCTGAGTCGCC